>CAZFKK010000470.1:0-2466 GCA_964519735.1 uncultured Taibaiella sp. | reverse complement strand
CGTAACGGCGCGGCAGCGCCTTGGGCGCACCTCCGTGTGCGCCGCGGCGTTGGACTCCGAGGTGGGCGTTGCCCCCCATAACCCCGGCGCCTGAATGGAATATCTATCTTTTTGGCTATACCGAAAGTAATGCAGGAATAGCGACAGCAGGTAGTCATCTATCCGTCCGGCTGGGGGAAATAGATCACTTTCTAGTCAAATTGAATAGCAAAGGTATACGTCAATGGGGAACGTATTTGGGTGGGGCAGGAAGAGAGTCAACAGCTTATTCTACCAGGAACCTGGATTGCGATCAGGCTGGTAATATCTATGTCACTTCTACCACAACCAGTACTTCCGGAATTGCCACCGCAGGGAGCCATCAGGGGACCCTCGCTGGCGAAGAAGATGCCTATCTCGTTAAGTTCAATAGTAACGGAGAGCAACAATGGGGGACTTACTTTGGAGGTGAGAAAAAGGAGATATTTACAGGGGTTGTGTGCCAGGATTCGAATAACATATATATATGCGGGTCAACAATGAGCACCAGCCAGATTGCCAGTGCTGATGCTATCCATCCTGCTTTTTCGGGTACGGGCATGCTTTCGTACGGAGACCTCCTTTTGGCCAGATTTAATCATCAGGGAAAAAATACTTTTGGTTCCTATTATGGGGGAAAGGGCGATGAGTTGGGCTATTCGATGGCCTATGATCCATCGGGCTACGTGTATGTTGGCGGTTTTACCAATAGCGATAGCGCTATTGCCACTCCGGGCAGCTTTCAGGAGACCTATCCCGGGTCATATATTTATAATGGTTTTATCGCCAGATTTTGTTTTGCACCGACACCTGATTTGCTCGCTATAGCAGGGCCGGATACACTTTGTGCCAATGACAAAGCCACTTATACTGTTGCTGCCGTTACGGATGCTGACGAATATGTATGGACCCTGCCTGTAAACTGGACAGGAGCGAGCAAAACGAATCGGATTGATATTACGAATGGTAGCACTGGTGGCATCCTGGGCGTGCAGGTGGTTCGTTGCGAAGATACCAGTGAAATACAATATATGGAGGTATATGTAAGGCCCTCCGATCCGGCTATCATTACAGTCGACAGTTTTAATTTGGGTACCGTTGATGCCTATGCCTCTTATCAGTGGTTATTGAACGGGGCGATTATTCCCGGCGCTACAGGGCGCAATTATACGGTAACAGAAAATGGCGACTATGCTGTAGTAACGGTAACTGCAGCAGGCTGTATCGATACGTCCGACCTGTACAAAGTACGGAATGTTTCGATATCGGACTTGTCGATCCGGGACCGCATCAGGATATTTCCCAATCCGGGTCATGATAACGTATTGCGTATAGCGGCGCCTATGCCGGTATCGGCTGCCTTGTACGGCATAGACGGACGTTTACTAAAGTATTCTGAAGAGGGCAAAAGGATAGATGTTGAAGGTGTTAAACCGGGTATCTACCTGATCCGGATCAGCGACCGAAATGGCAGATTGCTGAAGACGGAAAAATGGACGAAGTGGTAGTTAGTTGATCTGTAAATTATTTAATGCTTACCTTGCCGGTTATAACCGGCAAGGTATTTTTCCATTTAATGACGATTCTGATCTTAAACAAATGAAGGCACATTTATCAGTTTATCATAAAGTTTTATTCTATGTCTGTGGGCTCCTGTTCAGCAGCTGGTCCTGCTTGGCCCAGTATGAGAATGTTTGGGCATTCGGCGATAATGCCGGGTTGGATTTTAATTATAATCCGCCTATAGCTATAAAAACAAATATCAATACGTCGGAAGGTTCTGCTTCCATATGTGATTCCACAGGACAATTGTTGTTTTATACCGATGGTACCGACGTGAGGGACCGCAACCATAATATGATGCCTGATGGCAAAGACCTTACCGGGTTGGGTACCAATATTACGGCCAGTACCACACAGGGGGCGCTCATTATTCCGCGTCCCGGAAATGCCGGGCAATACTATGTGTTTTCCCTGGGTGCCTATACGACTACGGAGCATTATGGTTTGTTGTATTACAGTATCATAGACATGAGCTTAAATAATGGATTGGGAGATGTGTTGCCCGGTAGTAAAGCCATTCTACTGGATTCTTTGCTTACCGAACACATGACCGCTGTTTCCGGTAATAATTGTAATGTTTGGTTACTGGTCATTTCCCGCACGACTCGGGCCATAAAATCCTACCGGGTGGATGCCAGCGGCATTGACCCGAATCCGGGTAGCTCACCGGGCATACCGGGTGGAGGGCTGTTTCTCGGTGTGCTCGGCAGTATCGACGTGTCGCCGGACAGAAGTCAGTTAGCTGTGGCTCAGGGCAACCTGGTTCTTTATGATTTCGATCCGGGTTCCGGCAGGGCCTCCCGCCCCTTTGTGCTGGACAAAAATTTGAACCCTTACTATTATGGGGTATCCTTTTCTCCGGATAATACGCAATTATATGCCAGT
>CAZFKK010000469.1:1408-2469 GCA_964519735.1 uncultured Taibaiella sp. | reverse complement strand
CCCTAAAGGAGACGATCCGGGTGAAAACGCAAAAACAAAATACCGGTAGGTTCGTGAAATTTATTGCCCTACCAGTATTTCCGGGTTATATTTGTTTCATTTAATTTTATAAAAGCGATAAAAACTCTTTACCTTTAATGCGATTTGTTAAAAACGATGGCCATTAGCCGGATTGAAATACGAATTTTGCAAATTGAAGTATAAGGGTGATAAAGTTGTAGCAGGTAACAATTAAATTCAAACAATATGACCTATCCACTAATTTCAATCGGACTGATCACACTATTTGTCGCTTATATACTCTATCTTTTGCTCATTAAGAAAGACCTGAAAAAGTTCAAAACCGTATTATACCCGGGCCTTTTTTTTATTGCTATCTGGGCAGTCATCTACTATTTTCTATTAATGTAGCTTACGGCTACTTACCGCCAGGGGCTGCAGCCTCTATTGCTGTCTGTTCCTGAAAAAGCCGCTGCCCTATCTTTTAAAATACACTTTACTGATCTTATTCCCGCTGACCAGGTACATCGCCACTACCTCTATCTTTCCCCTTCCCGGAATATAAGCCTCCTCATGGTCGATAACTATATTCCCCTGTACGATACGGTTGCTGATCCGGGCATGTAATCCGGGCGTATGCCGGATAAAATCATACCGTTTTCTCATCTCCTCCTTTCCTTTAAACTGTAGCTGATCCGGGAAATCATACACTTCCACGTCCTCCGTATAAGTATCGAGGAAGGCTTCGAGATCATAGGCATTATAAGCGTTCAATTGCTTTTGCGCCAGTATTCCGGGTGTTTCGTTCAATAAAGTATCTTTTTGTATTAAAATACCCCGGTTCATGACCAGGTCAAAATTCTTTAAATGTGCCAGGTCCTCCAACGGATTTTGATGCAGCAAAAGCATATCCGCCGATTTGCCTTTTTCAATACTCCCAAACTCCTTTTCCCGGCCTGAAGCCTTAGCCCCGTTGAGCGTAGAAGCAGTCAGGATCTGCCAGTTACTCAGACCTGCCTGCTGCATCGCCTTCAATTCTTTGTAATAAGAGGAAGCATGTA
>CAZFKK010000469.1:844-1398 GCA_964519735.1 uncultured Taibaiella sp. | reverse complement strand
CATTTGAGCAGCAGCTCTTTGATACCGGTTACTCAGCGCGGTATCCGGCAGGTAAGCCAGGTGGGATAAAGTGCCGAGCATATCCGGATGGCCTATCTCCAGGTCATCCCTGTCAGGCTGCCAGGTACGGAGCATGGTCCGGGTATATCCAGAATGCACCGTAAGTGTCGGACACAGCACGATCTGTTGCTCGCGAAGCAGGCGGATCAACTGATCATCGATCACCTCATCATCGATACTGTGCACCAGGTGCCTGGCTCCGGACTCCACAGCCAATTCAGCCGCCCGGCGCTGGGGCGCATGAACAGCTACATCCAGGTGATGCTTCCGGGCTTCCCGGGTAGCCGCTTGTACCATGCCCAGGTATTGTGCCGCATCTTCCTGCACCCGTCCCGGGCGGACAATATACCATATCTTAATAAAATCGGGCAGGTAGGCCAGTTGCCGGCGCACGGCTTCAGCAGCCTCTTCCTCAGTAGTGACTTTAAAAAAAGGCGCATCTTCCCGGCTCAGTGTTTCAAAGGGATGAGGCATATAGTTGGTAGAAATGAGCG
>CAZFKK010000469.1:0-834 GCA_964519735.1 uncultured Taibaiella sp. | reverse complement strand
GAATAGCCTGGGCGCTAAGGGATGGTTGCGAAAGCTATCCCTGTACTGCAATAAGGCCAGGCTAGCCCCATCATCAATCACCGTAGTAATGCCGGCATAAAGGTACCGACGCAACTGATCACCCATATTATCCTTGCACCAGGCCAGTTCTTCCTCATAAGGATGATACGACCTGAGATCCAGGGCATCCGGCCGGGTATATAAACCGCCGCTTTGAAAAAAATGGACATGTGCATCTACCAGCCCGGGCATCAGCCACTTGCCCCGCCCATCTATGACCAGGGAACCCAATGGAGGGTTGATCCCGGCAGAAGGGCCCACCTGCGCTATCTTATCTCCCTGTACCACTACTGTGTAATCTGCTTTTATCTCCTGGTGGACCACATCCACTACATGTACATGAGTAATATAAATGCGGGCATGTAGTGTGCAAGTGGTCACTACCAGGAAAAGAAATAATAAAATGGATTTCATAGAAAAAAAATTTTCAGTACCCAAATCTAACATTTTTCCGGGAAGGAAAGCGTCTTTGATCCTCCTGCATAACAGTACCTAATACTTTTTACCTTTTCAACAAAGCTTCTCCGTACCCTACCCCATCCTTCGTCATTACTTTGATATAATACTGGCCTGCCGGAAGTTGCCCTACCGGTCAGTAAACAGTAGCCCCACTACCCAAGCGTACCGGTACATCCATCTTACGGCCCAGCACATCCATAATTTCCAATCCGGTAATGGCCTCGTTATTATCCAGTTGCACCAGCACAAAATCACGCGCAGGGTTAGGGTAAACTTTTAAAGTAGTTGTTTTTGCTGCTACCTGCTTTGCGATGA
>CAZFKK010000468.1:0-2478 GCA_964519735.1 uncultured Taibaiella sp. | reverse complement strand
AGCTTACCCGGCGAAGGCACCTCGGTCTACCTGGAATTCCTCATCTAGGATTACCCGAAAACTAATTACATTGCAGACAAACCAACCCTCAACCGGTGTTGGTTTGTTGTTATGCGGATAATATGCTATATTTACTTCGCCGGGCTATAGGTGGATGAAAAAGTCTCCTCTCCGGGAAGGCATTGACTTTACGCTGGACTCCGGCACTACAATTTCCTATTGAAGATTGCTCCTGTATGAATAAGTGGCTTCGAAAAATAACGCTCCTCATACTGACTACCCTGGCACTTCCGGGTACGCAGACGGCTATTGCCCAGGAAATGAATATTTTTAAACGTATATCGAACTATACCCCGGAGGATACGGCGCGCATTATGAACACCTTCAGAACGGGTTGGTTATTAAAAGACAACCTCCCGGACAGCGCTATCTGGTACTATAATCAGGCACTAACAAGGAGCAGAAATACCCATTTTACCGATGGCATCGCGTTGATGCTATTCAATATGGGGCTGATAGAACTTGAAAGGGACAATTATAACGAGACACTTACCTATCTCCGGCAAAGTCTCCCTTATGCCAGGCAGGCAAAATATTTTAACAATATTACCGCGGGCGTCTATATTAATATCGGACAGGTGTATTTCCGCACGAGCGACTACAAGCGTGCGGCCAGATATTACGATAGTGCATTGCAGGTGAACTTAACCAGCAAAAGCAAGAATAAAAATTATGCATTGGCCTTTAACTACAATGGCCTGAGTCTTATTTATATCCAGTTGAAACAATATGAGAAAGCATTGTACTACCTCGCACTTGCCGAAGAAATATGCAGAAAAGATAGTTTATGGCAGACACTGGCCATGATCATCACCAATAAAATGGGTGTCTATGTTTGGCAGAAGGCCTATGATAAAGCGATGCTGTGTTACGAAGAAGGTATGGCCCTGACCCGGAAATACAAAATCCCAAGAGACCAGGCTCCGGCGGGACTTCTCTGCTCTGCAAGTGAAATCATGTTACAGCAAGGCAAACCGGAAGCGGCGCTGCAATACCTGGCTGGAATAAAAGATGAGCCGGCCGGTAACAATTATTATATGGAGGTAAGGACAGGGTATCTTTGGGGGAGCGCCTACCTTCAGCTTAAGGAATACGCAAAGGCGGAACATAAACTACTACAGGCCTTACAGATCGCCGGGCAAAAAAACATCAATGATGATCGCATCAAAGCGCACAAAATGCTTTCTGAACTCTATGAAGAAACAGGGGCCTATGATAAAGCGCTCGCTCAGCACCAGATCTACCACCAATTGTATGACAGCATCTTCAGCAAAGAAAAGGTAAAGGATATCAATGAGCTGGAAATAAGCTACCGGACTGCGGAGAAAGACCGTAAACTGGCGGTAATGGAAAGCAATGTGCTGAAGGAACAGGCTAGAAATCAGTGGCAAAAAACAACGATAGTGATTACTTTTCTGGGGATATTGCTGCTGGTACGTGTTCTGATCTTTCTCCGTTAACGCCAGATGTCTACGATGAGACACCATGCCCAACAAAAACAATTAGACATTTTAAGGGCTACTATAGATGGCGAAGAGGCGGAGCGATTGCGCGTGGGCCAGGAATTGCATGATGGCGTGAGCGGATTCCTATCCGCCATTAAAATGAACCTGGCCACGCTAAGGGCCAAAAGGAAGGATATCGTGGGTGAGGAGAATTTTATCAATACCCTCCGGCTTACCGATGAAGCCTCTGATGAACTGCGACGAACTGCGCACAACCTGGTACCTTCAAGCCTGGTGCAAAATGGAATCGGAAAAGCGGTGAAGGATTTTTGTGAGCGGGTAAGCGGCTCCTTCGATCTTCCCATCACCGTACAGGAATCTCTTCCGGCAGGAAGGCTGGATGCGGCGAAGGAGCTGGTCATCTACCGCATCATCCAGGAACTGGTACACAACATGGTCAAACATGCGGCCGCTACCCACGGCTTGGTATCCCTCAGCTGGCAGGAGCATCTGCTACTGGTGGCAGTGGAAGACAACGGTACCGGATTTGAGGCCAAGGAGCCGAAAGGGATAGGCCTGGAGAATATCCGAAAGAGAGTCAAGGTAATAAATGGTACTATGGAAATCCACAGCCCGCCTGGTGAAGGCACTTCGGTATACCTGGAATTCCTGATTTAGGCATTCCCGAAAAGCGGACAGGACAAATTACCGGACATCAAAACGGCCGGCTTTTTTTCGTGCAAACAATTTCCTATATTTACCTTCATCAAGCTATGGACGGGCAAAAATACACCTTTCGCAATGCGCTGACGCCCCTACGGGGCTGGGGCTTTGCTGCCTTTGTACTAAAGATTAACTCTTGTATGAACAGGTCGTTTCGGAAAATGATGTGCCTGATCCTGGCTGCCGGGGGACTTTCGGGTATGCCCACAGCAATCGCACAGGAAGTAAGTATGCTTAAAAGTATATCGAC
>CAZFKK010000467.1:0-2481 GCA_964519735.1 uncultured Taibaiella sp. | reverse complement strand
GCCTCCGGATTACCGCTCCATTTTGTGGCCAATAAAGGCCAGTGGGAGGAGCCCTTCCTGTACAAAGGTATCACCGCCCATGCAGACCTCTACCTTGAAGCTTCGGGTATCACCTATGTGGTAGGCGCTCCGGATAACCCCGGGAAGATGCAGGCCTTTAAAGAAACCGCACTGCAGGAACCGCCGGTATTAAACTTTCACGCTTATAGAATGAAGTGGCTGGGCGCCCGCCTTAATGCCCCGACTATTCCTGCTAAGCAACAACCCTTTTACCATAATTATTACCTGGGTAATGATCCCAAACGCTGGCAAACGAATGTGGGCGTGTACGGCAATGTGGACTACCAGGAGTTGTATCCGAAAATAGACCTGCATCTCGGCTCTGAAAGGGGGAACCTCAAGTATGACTTTATCGTGCATCCGGGCGGCGATCCCAAGCAGATCTTACTCGCCTACGAAGGCGTGCTCAGTATGCGCCTGGAAGGAGCAAAATTGATTTTAGAGACTTCCGTAGGCACCATCACCGAGATGGAGCCTTACGCCTACCAATACCTCAACGGCGTCCTGAAAGAAGTGCCCTGCCAATACAGGTTAAAAGGCAACCAGGTACAGTTTGTCCTGCCCAAAGGATACGATAAACGGGAAAACCTGATCATCGACCCGGTTATTGTTTTTGCATCCCTGACGGGTTCCCGGGCAGACAACTGGGGATTTACCGCTACTTACGACCACGCCGGCAACCTGTATGCAGGCGGCATTGCCAATGCCCTGGGTTACCCGGTAAGTACCGGTGCCTTCCAGGCTGTATTTAACGGTGGCACCGCCTCTTCTACAATGCCCTGTGATATCACTATTTCAAAGTTTACCGCACAAGGCAATGCTCTTTTATACTCTACCTACCTGGGCGGCAGCGAGGATGATATGCCCCATAGCCTGATCGTGGACCATGACAACAACCTGGTTATGGCCGGGAAGACCCTGTCTAACAACTATCCTACCACCACGGGCGCTTTCGATGAATCGTATAACGGCAGGTACGACATCGTCATTTCCAAGCTGGACTCGAATGGAAGTATGTTGCTGGCTTCTACTTATATAGGAGGCAGCGGGCATGATGGCAGTAATATAGAGCCGGGTTTTGCGGCCAATCAGCAAACGTTAAAGTTTAATTACGGAGATGATTCCCGGAGCGAGGTTATTGTGGACAGGCAGAACAACATCTACCTGGCTGCCTGCAGCCAGTCCAATAATTTTCCCGTAACGCCCAGCGCCGCAAAAAACGCGCTGACCGGCAGACAGGATGGGGTATTCCTGAAACTGAATCCCGGCCTGGCCACATTAGCCTACAGTACTTTCCTCGGGGGGGGTAATGATGATGCGGCTTATGTCCTTACCCTGGACACCGCCGAAGCCCATATTTATATCGCCGGAGGCACCAGCAGCCCCGATTTTCACAATGGCATCATGGCCAATGGCTGGACCCCAACCTACCAGGGCGGCATTGCCGACGGGTTTATCTGCAGGTTTCGCAACAGTGGTAATTATCCCCTGCTACAGGGTACCTTCATAGGCACCAGCGCTTATGATCAGTGTTATGGACTACAGACCGACCATGAGAACAATATTTATTCTATGGGACAATCCATGGGACCCTTCACTGTTTTTAACAGTACCTATTCAAATCCAGGATCTCCTCAGTTCCTCATAAAGATGGATAGTTTATTAAAAACACGCACTTATTCCACTGTTTTTGGCAGCGGCCCTTCCTCTGCCCCTAATATTTCGCCCGTGGCCTTCCTGGTGGATACCTGCCAGAATGTGTATATCTCCGGCTGGGCTTCCGGCCGGATTTCTCCCGGCAGCTCTACCAACAATTTACCCATTACTTCAGATGCCTTCCAGGCCACTACGGATGGCAGTGACTTTTATTTTATTGTTTTCAGCAAGAATGCAAATGCGCTTTTATTCGGCTCCTATTTTGGCTCCCCCGGCAAGGAAGAACATGTAGATGGCGGCACCAGCCGGTTCGACCCCGATGGCGTGGTGTACCAGGCTATCTGTGCCAGTTGCGGCAATGGCACCGCCTTTCCTTCTACCTCAGGCGCCTACTCTTCCACCAAAGGGAGCAATAACTGTAACGTAGGGGTGGTAAAAATAGCCTTTAACCTGGGCAGTGTCAGCGCAGCGGCAGCAGCGGACCCGGATACCACGGGTTGTGTGCCTTTTACCGTTAACTTTGGGAATACTTCTGCTAATGCCACTGCTTATACCTGGGATTTTGGCGATGGCAGCCCCCCCTCCAATGCCGTTACGCCCTCCCATACTTATACCCGGGAAGGAAATTTTACCGTCCGGATGATCGCCAGTAACCCGTTGGCCTGTAAAGTACGCGACACGGTTTATATGACCATCAAGGTAAGTAATGATACGATTAAAGCCAATTTCAGCTATAGCCTTGAAGATACCTGCAGCAACCCGAAG
>CAZFKK010000466.1:1841-2482 GCA_964519735.1 uncultured Taibaiella sp. | reverse complement strand
TTAACCATTTAATTCGAACCATTTTTCCATTTCTTTTTTGAGTGTGTGTTCGTCAATAGTATCATTTTGTATAGATTCTTTGAGGCGGGATTCAAGCTTTTCAACCAATATCAATCTTTCAATGAGCTCATCCATGCTAAGCTCATCAGGAAACTGATCGATATATTCGTGAAGTTTTTCTTTTGTGATCATGTGATTTAAAACGTATACTATGCAAGTTACAAAAAGAAACGATTAAAAAACATTTCTGAGCGCTATAAAATCAGGGAAATTCTTTAAATTGCTTAAATAATTCTTTGATTTTCTGTAAACGTTATGACCGTAAAATTCAAAAATAAAATCTTCTTCATTGCATTAGGCCTTTTGGCGCAATTCTCCTTTGCGCAGGGCCCGCTGAAAATTGAAGAATCTGTTTTAAAAGATAAAGAGAGTTTTTATTATATTGATTTTCAGCAATATAGTAAACCACTTCGGACATTGCCCATCGGTGTGTTTGATTCCGGAACAGGTGGGCTGACCGTTCTGGATGCGTTGGTCAATTTTGACCAGTTTCATAATGCCACCTCTGAAAATAAACCTGACGGGAAGCTGGATTTCAGCCGGGAGAACTTCATCTATCTTGCCGACCAGGCCAATATGCC
>CAZFKK010000466.1:0-1831 GCA_964519735.1 uncultured Taibaiella sp. | reverse complement strand
GGGAATTACAATGCTACCGGCAAAGACGACCTCCTCAAAGAGCATATCATCAAAGACTTCCAGTTTCTGTTGAGCGATAAATATTATTCTTCTACCGGAGATATTACCCCTAAGACAGACAAAAAACAGGTAAAAGCCATCGTGATAGCCTGTAATACGGCCACGGCCTACGGTTATGCGGAAGCGGAGGCTTTTTTGAAAAAAACAGGCCTGGATATTCCCGTAATAGGGGTGATTAATGCCGCCGCCCGGGGAACTTTATCCTTTTTTGACCGGAAGGAAAGCGGCAGCATAGGTGTGTTTGCCACCGTGGGTACTATTGCCTCCAAAGGGTATGAACGCACCTTAAGAGAAGTGATCAGGGAGAGAAATTATACGGGGGATATCCAGATATTCAACCAGGGCGGATTTGGCCTGGCCGAAGCGGTGGATGAAGAGCCCGACTTTATCAATTCCCTGGCAGGTACTCCCCGTGATAATTACCGGGGGCCGTCTCTGGATAACCCGGATTACCGGATAGACCGGACCCTGCTGGATGTCTACAATTTCAATTTTGATAAAAATAAGATACTCTGTGACAACCAGGACGCGGAAGACTGCTCGGTGCTTCAATTGAATGATTCAGAAAATTATGTGCGTTATCATCTGGTGTCTTTATTGGAGCAAATGCGCAAGTCAGCCCATGCCCAACCCCTGAAAGCCCTGATATTGGGCTGTACGCATTATCCTTATCTGGTGAAGGAGATTAACCAGGTGCTGAACGAACTGCGGGAGTATAAAGGAAACACCGGCCAATATGTATATAGACATCTGATCGATGAAAATGTGAATATCATTGACCCTTCCGTGTTTGTAGCACATGAACTGTACGTCACCCTGCAATCGCGTGATTTGCTGAATAAAAAAGGCAATATGCGGAAAGGCTCGGAGTTCTTTATTTCGGTACCCAATACCACCAACCCTTCCGCTCAGACCGACGAGGCAGGCCGGTTCACTTATGAATATAAATATGGAAGAAATGAAGGTGATATCCAGGAATACATCAAAGTAGTGCCGTTTGATAAGCAAAATATTTCATCCGAAACCTTAAGCCGCTTTGAAAAGATGATTCCCAATACCTATCAGCTGATCAGGAACTTCTCTGAAAAGAATAAGAAGCTGAAGGCGCTGCCGGCGGAGGCTAAAATTTAAAGGGATAGTTATTTGGGGATAAGCAAATGGATTACCGTTTTGGAATTCGCCTTAAAATAACCGGATAGGTTGTGTCTGTTATCCTGCTTATTTTTATTGCTTTAAACCTCTTCCAGTACCGATTCCCCCCTTGATAAATCACCGGAGGTCCACTGCCAGGTTTCATGCAGGCGGATTCTCCCATCGGGCAGGACTTCAGGGGTGGAATGGCAAATACCCGTCATGATTTCACCTTTTTCATTGACCTGATGGTAGCGCATATCAATGTAGCCGTTTTCGTCTACCAGGCCAATGAGATGGCCGGTAATTATCTTTCCGCCTGAGTATCCGGAGGTGAGGATATTACCGGTTTGCTGATAGACAAAGACGGTTTCGCCAGAGGTTTCCCCGTTTTCAGTATTGCTGACAGGCCGGAAAGTTTTATTGTGGTAATTCATAGCCTATAAATTAATATGTTGTTTTCTAACATGAAGGAGTGAAGGCTCATGAAGAGGTGGCGTATTTCTTAACTAATCTTCATTCCTTCATGTTGAAAATCAATTATCTGTTAAATAAACTCTCTACAAATGCCATCTTATTAAACACCTGCAGGTCTTCCATTTTTTCACCTACGCCGATGTACTTTACGGGGATTTTGAAT
>CAZFKK010000465.1:2123-2489 GCA_964519735.1 uncultured Taibaiella sp. | reverse complement strand
AAGATATCCTGATGGAGAGCGTACCTGGCCTTGTCCGGATACCTGAAAAAGGAGGGGTAAGCTACCGCTGGATGACTTACGAAAAGAAGGATCCTGGAGAAGGTTAATTTCCTGGATCAGTTTTACACCCTTTTCCAGGAGGTTTTCACACCAGTCTTCGACTAAGATTTTCTTCTTAATACAAACCTGCTAAAAATATTTATAATTTATTGCCCGGGTGGAATAATCTTATTTTGAACCTCCAGATTATGTACATATATTTGTACGTAATTAAGTACAAAAATAAGAAAATTATGTTGACCACTTCCCTGTCTGATTTTAGAAAAGACATTAAGAGATATTTTGATAAAGTGACACAGAACTTTG
>CAZFKK010000465.1:0-2113 GCA_964519735.1 uncultured Taibaiella sp. | reverse complement strand
AGAATATAATTCATGGTGTGCCACTCAACATGAGCTGTCTTCCAAAGAGAATGTGAAAAGGATGGATGCGGCAATCGAAAAGATGAAAGCAGGAAAATCCTTCCCTGAAAATCTTATTGAGGAATGAGGTACATTTTCGTGGATGAATCCTGGGAGGATTATTTATTTTGGCAGAAAAATGATAAAACGAAGCTAAAACGAATTAATGAATTGCTTAAGGATATAAGCCGTACTCCCTTTGAAGGTATAGGGAAACCGGAGCCACTTAAATTTAAATACGCCGGGTATTGGTCCCGGAGGATAGATGAAGAACATCGGCTGATTTACCAGGTACGGGATGAAGGCATACTCATCATAAAATGCCGGTTTCATTATAGTTGACCTTTCCGCAAATCCAAAATTAATAATTACTTTTAACCCCTGATTTTACCGCACCCTATAAAGGTGTACTATTGAAAATTCAATACATTGAATATGAACAAAACTAAATTAGGAATCATGCTCCTTTCAGGAACCTTATTTTTAACTGCCTGTGGGTCAACGGGGGAGGAAGGAAAAGAAAACGATAAGCCGAAAACAGAATCCGGCTTTGATCCGAATTTTAAGGTGAATGCAGAGTCCTTTGCCGACCTCCAGTTGCTTCGTTATGAAGTGCCGGGATGGAACCAGCTTTCGGCACAGCAAAAAGAGCTGGCCTATTATTTATATGAAGCTTCCCTGGCCGGCCGGGATATTATTTATGATCAAAGAGGTAAATACAACCTGGCTGTCCGGAAAACAATAGAAGCGATCTGGGCGGGGTATAAAGGCGAGAAATCCGGGGAGCAGTGGGAACAATTTAAGACTTATGCCGGTCAGATCTGGTTCAGCAACGGTATTTACCATCATTACAGTAATGATAAGATCATGCCTGCTTTTTCCTTTGACTATTTCTCTCTGTTGGTCAAGGAAAGCGATGCAGCTGCTTTACCCCTTGCTGCAGGAGAAAGTGTGGAAGCGTTCCTCGCCCAAATGCAAAAAGTGATCTTCGATCCTCAGTTTGCCCCTAAAATGGTGGATTTGCGGGCCGGGATTGATAATGTGGTGCATTCTGCCAATAATTTCTACGAAGGCGTGACTCATGATGAGGTGGATGCCTTTTACAATAAATTCCCCAAGAGCGACCATGAGCCCGAATGGGGACTGAACAGCAAAACCGTGAAGGAAAACGGCCAGGTAGTAGAAAAGGTATGGAAGAGTGGGGGTATGTATGGCGCTGCAATTGACAAGATCATCTATTGGCTGGAAAAGGCGGTGCCTGTAGCGGAGAATGAACAACAACAAAAGGCATTCCGGTTGTTGATAGAATATTACAAAACCGGAGATTTGAAAAAATGGGATGAATACAGCATTGCATGGACGCAAAATACGGAAACGGTGGTGGATTTTACGAATGGTTTCATAGAGGTGTATAACGACGCCATCGGTAAAAAAGGAAGTTATGAATCTATTGTTTCTATTAAAGATTTCGAATCCTCCAAACGGATCGAAGCCATCGCGAAGCAGGCACAATGGTTTGAAGATAACTCCCCGTTGATCCCGGAACATAAAAAGAAAGAAGTAAAAGGCATTAATGCGAAGGTCATTAATGTAATTGTTGAAGCCGGAGATGCAGCACCCAGTACGCCGATAGGGATCAACCTGCCTAACTCTGATTGGTTAAGGAAAGAGCATGGTTCTAAATCTGTTTCCCTGGGTAATATTGTACATGCCTATGATAACAGCAGTGCCAGCAGCGGATTCCTGGATGAATTTGTCGCTGATCCCGAAGTACTGAAAAGGATGAAAACTTATGGTAATCTGGGCAGTGCTTTACATACGGATATGCACGAATGTATCGGCCATGCTTCCGGACAGATAAACCCGGGGGTAGGTACGCCGGACAAGACCCTGAAGAATTATGCGTCCTGCCTGGAAGAAGCCCGCGCCGACCTGGTAGCCCTTTATTATAGCCTGGACCCCAAACTGGTAGAGATCGGCGTGATGCCCTTCCTGGAAGGGAGTAAGGCGGAATATGACAGCTATATGATGAATGGCCTGATGACACAGATCACCCGCCTAGCTTCAGTCGGGT
>CAZFKK010000464.1:0-2497 GCA_964519735.1 uncultured Taibaiella sp. | reverse complement strand
AAAATTTGTTGCACTTGCCGGAATTCCAAAAGCTTTTTGGTCAGGGCTATCCATTGTAGCATCATAAGTTGAATCTCCTCTGGAGATATGAAATACTAACCTGAGTTCCATTCCCTGCACGCTAAGCATTCCGTTCCATTTTCCTGTGATATCCTGAGCTTGTATTAGGCAAGGAATTAGTACGATAAGTAAGGTTAATTTCTTCATAGTTCTGTTCTTCTCCTTATTTAGTGGCTAAATTCAAAGAAACATTACACCACCATGATTTTTTTTAGTGGTGGCATTTTTTATATAAAATTCCTAGAAGATGGTAAATTTAAACTGCATTAATATCATTTTTTCTTTCTTAGGAGTGTTTCTGTATTTATCTTCTTTTTCTCAACAATTAAAAGAACCTTTTTATTCTGTAGATAGTATAAAGTATTTCTCTAATCCAACGTTTCAAAGTGCTCCTGAAATTTTATGTATACTTGCAAAACAAATAATTGTAGGTAATAGCAGAATTAACCCACAAAAAATTGGCTTTACCACAACTATAAATAAAGAGGGCAACGTTATCCAAATTAAAATGATAAAAATTATCAAACAACAGACTTTGTTGATATAATTATGTTTTATAATTACATTATTAACGTATATAGCTGGACCGAAATAAGGAATGATTATAAGATTTTAAAAAGATTTGACTTAAGCGCGTCAGACCTGGAAAGCATGAAATGGACCGTGGTCTATCCTTAAAAAAACGGAAAGATCCGGTAACTGATGAAGAAAGTATATAGATGTTGACTAAGAATTTATGTTACTTAAAAGTAGAAATTAATATGAAAAAAGTATTTTATTCTGTTTTATGTTTTAGTTTATCCATTACTGGATTTGCGCAGCAGTCCGGTCGCCAGGGTCTTTGGCTAAACACCTACGGCACCTTCGGTGGAAGTATCCTAACGCCAGCAACGATGACGATCAGAATTGATTTCTTAGAGAGCAAGCCTGCAGCCTTCCATAATTTTGGTATAGAGGCCGGTTATATGTTTTCCAACCATCTTGGAGTATTTGCCGGGGGTGGCATAGGCACGTATAATTATACTATGAAAGGTGATTTTGCAGGGCCAGGTAGTATTAAGGGACGGAATCAGTATTGGGAAACGTCCCTGGCTGTGCATTATGTAAGTTCCCAAGGCGATAAACCCGGTATATTTGTTCAGGCAGGGACCAAACTTAATTTCCTGAAGAGCAGCAGAACGCATTATGACTTTGAGGTAACCGGTTTCCGCAGATTTGAAGAGACTGTATCCAACAATAAGCATTGGCTCTACCACGAAGAGTCGGTGCTTCCTTATCTATATTTAGGTCTGCGTCTGCCGTTGAGCAATAAGGGCATGATTAATATTGGCCCCGAAATATCCTACCAGGTAACTAATTTGTTTTTCCGTCCCAATCTACCAAATGAAATAGAGTACTTTGTCTTTTCATATCTTTCCACCAATTTTAGAGCGAATTGGGAAGGACATCATCTTAATGTTGGTTTAAAAGCAAGTGTGGGATGGCGATTTGGTCGTTAGGAAGAATCAGTAAGTTCTGGTCGGCTTATGTTATCCCGCAAACGTACATGAAATTTTTCATTCGTAAAATACACAAAGAACGAATGAAAATTTTTTATGGGAGTTCCTCTTGACCAAAAATCATAGAAAATTACAAGAGAAATTTACGGATTTTCCCGGTGGTTTCCTCCACCTGACCCTGGAGCGTCCCCGGCCTGCTATTTCAATCTCTCCATTATTCCAACCACTACCCAGGACTTAACTTCCAGCATCACAGAAGATAACAAGGAAGCGTTATTTAGCTATTGGCCGGATGAAGAGCATAGCAAGATGGAGTTGAAAGAAGGCGGAGTACTGAAACCCAAATATTATGTGCCGGACTTTGAAAAAGAATTGATTAATTTGCCAAGTGGATCGGTTACGCGTGAGCTACGCGTATATTGAAGGGCCTCATGGTCATATCGTAGCGATCTGGGAAATCATGAACGATGTAGATCAAATGTACTATACCCTTACCGATCATTTGGGGAGCATTACTCATATTATCAATGAGGCGGGTATTATTGTTGAAGAGCGAAGTTTTGATGCCTGGGGCCGGAAGCGCGATCACGATACCTGGACAGTGGAACCTGAGGTAAGTGGTAGTTTGACAGATATAAGTTGGGACCGGGACTATACCGGCATGAACATTTACCCTATTTTGGCATTATTAATATGAATGGCCGGTTATATGACCCGGTGATGGGCAGGATGTTTAGTCCGGATCCTTATATTCAACAACAAAATAACACACAGAATTATAATAGATATTCTTATGTGTTAAATAATTAGATGATCTTCAATTCATTACATAGTTTTACCTAATGATCTGCAAAACCGTTGTGTGCAAGCTGAAAACTAACATAGAATTGAATAAAATAAATGACAATATGGAAAATTACATAGACGGATTTGTACTT
>CAZFKK010000463.1:0-2500 GCA_964519735.1 uncultured Taibaiella sp. | reverse complement strand
GAACAACTGGAATTGGATTTGTCTGGATATCCAAATGGGATCTATATCATAGAGGCAGTGGTAGCTAACGGTGAGGTTATCGAGAGGGTAAAAGTGGTTAAGGAGTAAATGGATTGTTTAAGCCTAAAAATAGAACTATGTGGTATAAAATTTTGCAGGTTTTCCTTTTGTATATAATAGTATGGTCGTCACCACTCAATGCGCAGGAGTATTACAATCGGCGTCCGGATTTTTTAAAGGCGAATAGTGTGTGGGCATTTGGGGAAAAAACGGGCTTAAATTTCAATGGTGCTACACCACAGTCGATTTCAACTCAAGTAAGCGTAAAAGAAGGTACAGCATCTGTAGCAGATCCTGTGACTGGCGAGCTGTTATTTTATACTGATGGATTGAAGTGTTGGAATCGTAATCACCAGGTAATGCCGAATGGTAATGGCCTTATGGGAAGCACCGCTGGCAGTACGACACAAGGAGCATTAATTGTTCCGGTTATTGATGCCCCTGGAAAGTATTATTTATTTACTCTTGATCACCAGGGAGGAGGGAGAGGATTGCAATACTCAATAGTGGACATGAGTCTGGATAATGGGGTAGGGGACGTGGTGGCTGGTAGTAAGAATATTCGATTGTATTCAGGAAAGTTGAGTGAGGCTATGATAGCTATACCGGGTGAGAATTGTGATATATGGCTGTTGGCACATGTTCAAATGCATCCGCGATTTGTGGCATTCCATATTACAAAGGAAGGTGTGAATCCTTTGCCTGTAATGTCGGAAGCGGGTAATCCCGGAATGGCAATGCCGGTTTCTAATTTTTTTTATGGTTTGATCAATATGACAACATGGTTTATTGGAGGCATGGCTGTTTCTCCTGACAGAAGCCGAATTGTGATGGCCAATACCAATTGGGAGATTTGCGTTTTAGGGCCAATTGCTCCTCAATATCAGGGCTACTTGCTATGCCGATTTGATCCTAATACAGGTATTGTCTCTGATCCGGTCGAAGTAGGGCAGCAGCAAATGGTAGGATACATGGCGGCCTTTTCTCCTGATAATTCCAAATTGTATATGTCAGCCTTCGATCACACTATACCTGGGTTCGCAGTGTATCAATTTGATATTACTACTCATGACTCAGCCGCAATTGCAGCTTCTCAGATCAATGTAGCTCCGAATGCGGTTATATCCTTTTCTCAGTATTTAAGGTTATATCGTGATACTATTTATTTATGTACGAAGGACGATGTGTTTTTAAGTACGATTAATCAACCTAATTTATCGGGTACAGCCTGTGATTATCAGGCTATATCAATAACCCTGTCCGATTCCTCAGGATATGCACTGCCTACAGAAGTAGTGTATTCCCTGAGAGATACGATCTATAATCTGGTGGTGGACTCAATGGTGTGCACCGTGAATAATAGCCCTTTCAAGCCTTTTTCTTTGCAAGCAGAAGCGGGGTTTTATGCTTATGAATGGGATAATGGGGAAACAGCACAAGTTCGTGAGATAATAACTCCGGGGATATACTGGGTGTTATGTAAAGGTGGCTGCCATAGCCGGGTGGATACGTTCGTTATACGACATACTGATATTGCGTTCTCTTTGGGGCCAGATACTGCTCTTTGCGATCAGAGCAGCTTCATGTTAAAAGCCTCTGTTCCGAATGCTGCTTATCAATGGCAGGATGGCAGTACGGATAGTATTTACACAGCAACCGGAGATGGACTGTTTTCGGTAGTGGTATCAAAGGAGGGGTGCTCACACTCTGATACTGTTCGGGTTTCGGTCAAATCTTTCATACAGGATCTTGGGCAGGATATTGTGTTCTGTAAAGGAAGGATACAGGTTACATTAAAGGCAAACGTTCCCGAAGGACCACAGACCCGGGTGAAATGGAACACGGGCAGCACGGATTCATCTATTGTGGTGTCAGATACAGGTACTTTTTGGGTGGATGTCCGTGATTTCCTTTGTTCAGGTAGTGATACAATACGTATCGGGACAGAAATTTGTGAATGTTCACCGCATATGCCTTCCGCTTTTTCCCCCAATGGAGATGGTTTAAATGATATTTTCCTGCCGGTTATAGAAAGTGGGTGTCGGGTTAATAATTTCTCCTTGAATATTTATAATCGATATGGTCAGTGCGTCTTCGGCGGGACGAGCATGGAGCGGGGCTGGGATGGCACGTATAAAGGTATACCTGTGGGGGTGGATACTTACATGTATGAGTTAAGGTTTGAAGGCGGCACACAGGCGATACAATATTATCGTAAAGGAGATTTGACCTTAATCAGGTAAGATGAAAAGGATTGTCAGGAGATCAGAGTTTGGGTTGGTAATTCGTAACGAAAAAGTTTACACTATGAAAAAAATGATACTATTATTCACTCTTTTCTGTTGCTTTTATAAACTGGTTCAAGCCAGGAAATACATCTGGGAACACGGCTCGGTTTCTTTTACGGTATTGGCACCGGTCGGAGAACTGATTGCCGTGG
>CAZFKK010000462.1:0-2503 GCA_964519735.1 uncultured Taibaiella sp. | reverse complement strand
CTCTTCCAGTATATCCGGCATCAGGTTATGGGCGGTACGGTGCACCTCATCTCCCATTTCCTGCAGCAGCTTCGCTATCCCGCCCATGTCTCCATGTGTTACCATCTTTTTGTGCTGCAGGGTGTCCAGGTTAAGCCGGGCGCTGGTCAGTATGCCGCCCAGGCCGTCATGCAGTTCCCTGGCTATCCTTTTTCTTTCGTTCTCCTCCCCTTCCATCTGTGCTTTCAGGTGCTCTATTTCCTCACTTCGCCGGGCTATCCTGCGCTTATGCCTGTAGATGAGTACGACCATACAGGTGACGAGTAAAGCGAAAAGGACCGAGCCGGCCACCAATATCCGCTGACGCTCAATATTTTGTTGCTGCTGGCTGATCTTAAGCTGTTGCCAGGCTATATTCCTGTCTTTTTCTGCAGTACGGTATTTAGCATCTATCTCGTTAATGTCACGAACCTTTTCCTTGCTGAGCAGCGTATCCTTAAGCTGCTCATACATCCTGTGATGGAACAGCGCTTTTTTATAATTGCCCGTGGAGTCATATACCTGTGACAGTACTTTGTGCATATCCACCAGGTTATCTTTACTGTTAATCGCGTTCGCCTCATCAATTGCCTTCAACAGGAAAGAGGTTGCTTTTGTATAATCGGCGAGCTGGAACCAGGCTTTTCCTTTAAGGTAATCAGGCATGATGGAAAAATATTCTTTTTTAAAGCTTTTATCCATGCGCCTGATTTCATTTAATAATTCAAGCGCTTCATGCGCCTTGTTTTGTTTCAGCTTTAATGCTGCAAGGCCGGATTTTAAGGCAGCCAGGTTGGTTAAAGACTCCATGTCATCATATTGTCTTCCCAGTTGAATAGCGGCGTTATAATAATATTCTGCCCTGGTTGTGTCTCCCAGTTGATCATATACCGAAGCTTTGTTGCCTAATGTTATGGCCAATTGTTCCGGGAAATTACCCTTCCTGCTTATATCTTCCGCCTGGTCCAGAAACGGCAATGCCTTTTCAGACTGATCGAGCTGAACATGAATTACTGCGAGGTTATTCAGGGTATTAGCCAAATGCCTTCTTTCTTTAGGCAGGTTGATCCTCAGACCTTCTTTTACAGAGCTGTCGAAGTAACTTATCGCATTTCTATAATCCCCCATACCATAATAGGAATAACCGATATTGCTGTAAATAGCCGGCACAAGATGCCTGTAAGGTACAGATCGCTTCGCATACACTAATGCCTGCCTGTTAAACCTGATGGCAACTTCCTGTTCGTTCCATGCATTGTAAGTCAACCCGACACCGTACAACGCCTTGGCTATACCGTCTGTATAATGTGTTACTCTGCTTTGAGCTAGCCCCTTATGCAGCAAAGCAAGCGCAGCATTTTTATCCTGCTTACTTTGTTGTAACCCCCTGTTGATCAGGCTCATAATTAAAGTTGTATCTCTATTGTTTGCCACAGCCTGTGCATTGCCGTCCACCCTACCAAATGTCGTCAACAATAAGAACAACAAAAAGTATTGCTTCAATAAAAGTGGTTTCTCATATAAACAGAACATATTTTAAGATTATGATACTCAAAAGTAAACAAATTCCGGATTTATTTTCCCGGTTGTAAACCATGCCCTATCATCCATACTGCTTTCCAGGTCTTGCAGCTCCATTTAAAACAGTCCCCTTGAAAATTGCAGTAATTTCCGAAAACAATCAGCCGGAGGAAGGACGTACTTTTGTTTTAAACTTGGGTGCTTGCTTCATCCGGCAGGTCAAGCTTCACTATCTTCTAACTTTCTAAATTTATGATGATGAAACAAAAGTTGCTGTTTTTTATTCTTTTTACGGGTCTGGCAGGCTCTTTCCCTTTGCAGGGTATTTATGCACAAGTCGCTGATTATGCATGGGCAAAAGGTATAGGAGGGAGTGGTGTGGATGGTGCCCAGGACGTAGCAGTGGATGCAGCAGGCAATGTGTATCTTACGGGATATTTTGAAGGATCTGTGGATTTTGATCCCGGCGCAGGCACGGCTACGCCTGTTAATGCAGGGGAACTATGATATATTTGTAGCTAAATATGATGTAAATGGTAATTATGTATGGGCCAGAAGTATGGGGGGAAGTGGTTTAGATTTTGGTCATGGTGTAACGGTAGATGCGTCAGGGAATGTGTATGTTACGGGGTATTTTGAAGAATCAGCAGATTTTGGCCCGGCTACGGGTACGCTTACCGCTGTAGGAAGCTCTGATGTGTTTTTGGCCAAGTATGATGCAAACGGTAATTATATATGGGCCAAAAGAATGGGGGGAAAAAGTGTCGATCAGGGCCGGAAGGTAGCAGTGGATGCGACAGGGAATGTGTATATTACGGGGTATTTTGAAGAGTCAGCAGATTTTGGTTCGGCTACGCTTGCTACTGCAGGAGGCAGTGATGTGTTTTTGGCTAAGTATAATGCAAACGGTAATTATGTATGGGCTAAAAGTATGGGAGGAAACGGCGCTGATGTGGGTCAGGGA
>CAZFKK010000461.1:0-2504 GCA_964519735.1 uncultured Taibaiella sp. | reverse complement strand
CTCAAGGATGGCATCGGCGGCAACCACGCTGGCGGCGCGGAGTTCGGTGACGACGTTGTCATCCTGCGCGAATAATTTATCCTTGCCGATTTCTATATGAACCAGGGTGTCTTGCCCCTTTCGGGAATGGATAGCGCAATAGCCCTGCAAGGAGGCAACCCGCTGTATTAGATTAGCCAAGCCCATACCCGCATGGAGCTGTTCCTCCGGATTAAACCCGATGCCGTTGTCTTCAACAAGGATGCTCATCGTATGTTCCTGTAGCATAAGCTGCACGGTGGCCCGGCTGGCCTCGGAATGCTTGACTACATTTTGCAGCAACTCTTGTATGATCCGGTACAGAAATAGTTCTGCGGATTTACTCAAGGTATGGATGTCTCCATGGTATTGAAAGTCCACCTGAAACCGGTCTTTGAGGTCATAGTTTTGAAAATACAGGAGCAGGGCTTCTTTAAGCGGGTATTTAACCAATACCTCCGGCATGAGATTATGCGCAGTTTCCCGTACTTCCCCGGCGGTTTCCGCCAGCACTTCGGCAAAGGCATCTAATGCCGGGTTCTGCTGCAACAGTGGTTGGTCTTCCCGGATGTTGTGCAGTTGCAACATGAGGAAGGCCAGCTTGCCGCCAATGCCGTCATGAAGCTCCCGGGCCACCCGGGTGCGTTCGGTCTCTTCTCCCTTCATGACTGCCTTTAGTTGGCTGATTTCATATTTCTGCTCCAGGTTTCTGAGCTTTTCTTCCTGAAAATGCTGTTTATGCTGATTACTACGGTATAGAAAATAAAGAAGGGTAGTCATACTGGCTAACAATAAGGCACCTGCGGTGATGCCCAATAGCCATAGGTTCTTTTCTTTGATGCGGATTTGTTGCCTGCTTAACAGCAGTTTACTATTGCTGATCAGCAGGTCTTTTTCATCAGATTGATATTGCTGTTCCAATGGGTCGATACGTTCATTCCTTATTTGATTAACTATGCTGTCGGTTACTATATTTCTTACCGGGAGCATGTTGTCCTTTAAGCGATTAAGCCGATCGGGGTCTTGCGCCATTGCGGGAACGATAGCGCCAATTGAAAACAGGGTCAGTAAAATGGAACTTAAACAGGATTTGATATAGGTATGTGCCATAAAATAGGGATAATACTCGGCAGCATCATAAAGTTACGATCAAAGTTAATTTATTTTTTATGGAGTTCATCGAAGCGTTTTCCCTGATCATTAGAAAATCGTTGATGTTTAGGCACTCCAATTGCTTGTCGCCGGTAGATGCTGTTGTGTCCTGAAAGCAAATAGGCAATTACGCACGCAATAGCAGCGTAAACACCGAATTCGCTTCCGAACAGTTCAATAGCCATCATACTGCAAGCTATGGGGGTGTTGGTCGCTCCTGCAAAAACGGCAACAAATCCCATCCCTGCCAAAAGTCCTGTCGGCAGGGGAATAAAGTAGCTTAATGTACTTCCTAAGGTTGCTCCGATGAAGAATAAGGGTGTGACTTCTCCGCCTTTAAAACCTGCTGACAATGTGATAACGGTAAAAATTATTTTTAAGGCAAAATCGTAAGCCGGCAATTGCTGGTCAAAAGAATGGACAATAGTGGGTATACCTAAACCGATATATTTTGTGGTGCCTATTGCCCAAACTGCTGATGCCACAATAATACCGCCAACTAAGGGGCGTAGTGGCGGATAAGTAATTGTTGATTTGAAAACAGCACTTACTTTATGTATGGTTTTGCTGAATGTTGCCGCACATAATCCGAAAACAATGCCTGCAATGATCGCATAAATGATAGTTAAAAATGAAATGTCAGGAATAAAGGGGATAGGGTAATGTGTATGATGGGTCTGCCAGAGTTTAGTGACTAAATCGGCAATAACAGAAGCGGCAAATGCGGGAAAAATAGCATCATACTTTAATCGTCCGATTAAGAAAACTTCGAGCCCAAAAATTGCCCCTGCCAATGGTGTTCCGAAAACAGAGCCGAAACCTGCGGAAATAGCAGCAATAATTAGAATTTTCCGCTCACTTTCAGTAAGACGGAAAGGTTTGCTGCATTGGTCTGCAATAGCTCCCGCCATTTGTAAAGCAGTTCCCTCACGTCCTGCCGAACCGCCCAAAAAATGCGTTACCATAGTTCCGATATACACAAACGGAGCCATCCGGAAAGGAATGATCTTTTTGGGGTTGTGAATGGTGTCCATCAGCAGGTTATTTCCTGCTTCAATATCTTTGCCCAAATAATAATAGAGTAGTCCAATGAAAAAACCGCCTATGGGCAATAATGCGATGAGCCATAAGTGGTCTTCCCGAAAATCAGTTACCCAATCTAAAGATTGTAAAAAGCCCGCTGAAGCACTACCCACGCAAAACCCGGTAAATGAACAGAGGAGTGTCCATTTCAGAATATAAGGTAGCGCAGGGTAACGCCTGAATCCTACTTGAAGCTGTAAATTGATTTTTTTGCCGAATGGCTTCTTTGGTTTTGTTCGCATAAACTACCT
>CAZFKK010000460.1:0-2509 GCA_964519735.1 uncultured Taibaiella sp. | reverse complement strand
ATCACGGCGCTGGCTGTAGTCTTCCTGGATCTGTTGAAAGGAGTGGGCTTAGGTATGGCCTTTAGCATTTTTTATATTCTCCGGAATAACCTGCGTATCCCGTTCTTTTACCAACGTAGTGTTTATCCTTCCAGCGAGGTCGTACGGTTGGAGCTGGCTCAGGAAGTCTCTTTCCTTAACAAAGCCAGTATCAAGAAGACACTGGACAATATCCCGGAAGGAGGAATCGTGATCCTGGACGCTACCCATACGGAATATATTGATTATGATGTATTGGAATTGATCCGGACTTTCCAGCAGACCCAGGCCCGTGATAAAAATATCCGGATGTCCCTCGTCGGCTTTAAAAATGCTTATCATTTGCCGGAGGTCGACACGCCTGTTGAAAAACCGGACAGCATCCCGGAGGTGCCCCTGAAGAAAACTGCGGGAAATTATAAGAAGCTGATCAAACAGTTAACAGAAGAGTAAGATTTTTACCTGTAAAGGTAATGGCCAATTTCTATTTTTTAATTCCGGAGCATTGAGTAGTATCATAATACCGGTATCACTCTTGCTCTCCAAAACATATTAACCCATGATACGTTATAATAATAATGATACAGAAGTTACGCCTGATATGGCTATTCAATTATTGAAAGACGGCAACCAAAGGTTTGTCAATAGTCTGAGTGTGAACCGGAATTTATTACAGCAGGTAAATGATACCCGTCACGGCCAGAAACCATTTGCGGCGATTTTAAGTTGTATGGATTCACGCGCACCGGCCGAGTTACTTTTTGACCAGGGTATTGGCGATATTTTTAGTATACGACTGGCTGGTAACGTGGTCTCTGAAAATGTAATTGGCTCCCTGGAATATGCGGTAGCTGTAGCAGGATCGAAATTGATTATGGTCATGGGCCATACGAATTGTGGTGCGGTGAAAGGAGCTTGTGATGGTGTCGAATTGGGGAATTTAACCGGGTTACTGAACAAGATCAGACCTTCGGTGGATAAAGAGGCAACGGTACAGGACAATCGAAACGGAAGTAACCTGGAATTTGTTAATAAGGTGGCGTTACATAATGTACATCATTCTATAGAAAGTATCATCGAGCAAAGTTTAATTATCCGGGAATTACTGGAAGCGGGGAATATAAAGATAGTACCTGCTATGTATGACGTGGCTTCGGGTGAAGTAGCGGTTATCGAAGAGTCGGTTCCAAGGGCAATGGCTTCATGATGGGAAGCATGAGGTGACATAAGTTGGGAATGGAGGCGGGTTTGTTCTTTTGGTAGGTGATACCGGAGGGATAAGCCCGTTCCCATTGTTGGACAGACCATTCTGAACGCTGGGACAGTAGCGCCTTTCTTCACAGCAGGTTCAATTCTGCAGCTTTTTTCAATAAGCCAGCCACATTTTTTACGTCCAGCTTCTGCATGATCCGGTGGCGATGGCTATCTATCGTGCGTACGCTCAGGTAAAGCTTATCCGCAATCTCCTGGCTCGAATAGCCCACTGCCAACAGCTTGATGATTTCGATCTGCCTTTGGGAGATCATCCTGGTGATCTGTTCTGTTTCTTTATTGGCTTTTAATACCCGCCGCAAAAACTCGTTCTTCAGTGAAGGCTCCAGGAATAGCCCGCCGGCATACACCTCTTTTATGGCCTGCACCAGCATATCCTGGTCAGTAGTATGTTTCAATAAATACCCTTTGCATCCCTGAGCCATAATATCCTGTACATTGAAAATGGCCTCTTGCCCTGACAAGACAAGGATGGGCAAATCCGGCCATGATTTACGCAAGGTTTTAATCAGTTCTATTCCGGATAGTCTTCCGGGAAGTTGCAGGTCTGTCAACAGCACATCAGGTTGTTGCAGTTGCAAACCTTCCATTAAATCCCGGCCACTGCTAAAGGTGGCTAGCACCTCCACATCCTCATTTTCTCTTAAGATCGTTTGAAGTCCGTTCAGGACCAGTGGATGGTCGTCCGTAATAAATATTTTGATACTCATTGTTATAACGTTTGCTTCAGGTTAAATTCCAGGTGCACAGCGGTGCCTTTCCCTGGCGTACTGCGCAGGTCCATTTCCCCCTGCAGGGTTTTCAGCCGGGCCCTTATATTGCCCAGGCCCATGCCCTCCGCCCTGGGTTCCGAAGATACGAATCCTCTTCCATCATCTTCTACAGTCAGGGAAAGGTAATTGCCTTCCAGGTGCAGTTCCACCAGGATATGGCTGGCAGCCGCATGTTTAAGGGCATTTTGGATAAGCTCCTGGACGATTCGGTACAGGGATAACTCTACGTCCGGCTGCCGTTCTCCGATCGTGCCGAAGTGTTGGAAATAGATGGGTGTCGCCGAGGCGGTTTCCATTTTCTGGCAATAGCTGTCCAGGGCCACGATCAGCCCCCCTTGCAATACTGTTTCCGGCATCAGGTTATGGGCTGTTTTTCTTAACTCTTTCGTAGCCTCATCCAGGTATTGCAGGGTGGGCGCAAAAGCCTCCTGGTCTTCTCTGTTTTG
>CAZFKK010000459.1:0-2510 GCA_964519735.1 uncultured Taibaiella sp. | reverse complement strand
TACTGGATTCTTATTACAAAGATGAAAGTATTGACCTGGGCGACGACTTCAGTTCCCTGATTGTAAAATTAGGTCATATGCCTACATCATTAGGCATAAGTGTCTGGTATATGTTCAACTAATACGATGCTGCAAATCCCTTGTTTTCTAATGGGACCAATCGACACCAAAAGTTTTACTTAATTTTGAAGCCCCTACCTTTTCAACAGGCAAAAGAAAAATCCGGGGACACCAGGAGGATCGGCCCTCTATGTACAAAACAACAAATAACATCCTGAATATGAAACCGGCAAACATCCTGTTCCTTTTACTCTTCAGTACGCAAGCCCTTTTCGCTCAGCAAACAACCGGGCAGGATTATACCGCCCTGGACAAAAAAGCCCTGCAACTGCCCGACTCCCTGACGCAGACCACAGAAGGCATAGCGGGTTATATAACGACCCATTTCAAGACGGACCAGGAAAAGGCAAGGGCCATCTTTATTTGGATTGCCACCAATATCCGGTATGACATGGATAACAGGTTCGCGATCAATTTCTATGAAAAAAAGGAGGAAAAAATTGTACGGCCCCTGAAAACAAGAAAAGGCATTTGCGAAAATTACGCAGCCCTGTTTACGGACATTTGTCAGAAAGCCGGTATTAAATCCTATGTTGTAGAAGGTTATACGAAACAAAACGGGTTAACAGATTATATCCCTCATGCCTGGAGTGCGGCGCTTATTGACCAGGACTGGTATCTTTTTGATCCGACCTGGGGCTCAGGTTATGTGAGTGCCGGAAAATTCCAAAAAAAGATCAACAACAGCTATTACAAGGTGACACCGTCCACGCTGATCAGATCACATATGCCCTTTGACTACTTATGGCAGTTCCTCCATTACCCTGTAACTAACCCTGAATTCCAGGAAGGCAAGACCCAGCAAAATAAGGCTAAAACCTATTTCAGCTTTACAGACTCTATCCAAGCTTATGAACAACAAAACCATATCGAACAGATAACGGCTTCAGCGTACCGGGTGAAAAAAAACGGGGTTAACCATTCCCTCATTTTTGACAGGCTCCAACACCTAAAGCTGGAACTGGAAAATGACCGGAAAAATACAACCGTGAACCTATATAACAGTGCCGTAGTGGACTACAATGAGGGTATCAATCATTATAATGACTTTATCAATTACAGGAACAAGCAATTTACACCTAAAAAGACCGATCCTGAAATCCAACATATGATCGGCGAAGCCGGCAATAAACTCGAAGAGGCCCAATCCAAACTCCGCCAGATTACGAAACCGGATGTTCCCATGGCCCATATGATCCAACAACTCGCCCAATCTCTTACCGATGCCGACCGCCAGGTGAAAGAACAGCAAGACTGGTTAGCTCAATACCTGAGTAAAGGAAAATCAGGGCGAAAAGCAATGTTCTACAATCAAAAAATAACCTGGTTTGGCATACCTTTGAATTAAACTATTGCGCTGCCATCAAAAAATAACCTTGTAAAAAATAACGAAGATGACAACACAGCCCTCTTTTAAACCTGAAGGATACAATTCCGTATCCCCTTACTTCATCGTAAACGGCGCCCAACAATTGATGGACCTCCTGGTGGCTTTATTTGATGCCCGCCCTTTAAGGCGTTATGACAGACCGGATGGGTCCATCATGCATGCCGAAATTGCCCTGGACGATTCGGTGCTCATGATCGCCGACTCATCGGATCAATACCCGCCCATTACCCTGGTAATGCATGTGTATGTGCCGGATGCAGATGCTGTATTTAAGCAGGCCATGAGCCTGGGCTGTATCTCTGTAGATCCGCCTGCACAAAAAGACGGGGATCCCGACCGGAGGGGCACTTTCAAAGACTTTGCAGGGAATATGTGGTCCGTCGGCACGCAAATCCAGAATTCTTAAGGATGACTATTACAGTATCACTAAGATTAATTTCGCTTTTATTGCCCGATAATGCTTATTTTGCTTCATCAAAAATGAGTATCCCATGAAGAAAAGAACATTCCTGTTACTCAGCTTCGCTTTTATCTATGTCGCCGTATGGGCAAAGGATAGGAAAACCCTGTACCTGGCGCCTCATATAGGACTGGGCAGAGGCGGAAATTACCAGGAACAAATGGGTAATTACAAGAGCGATGACCTGGACCATCTATGCCTGGGAGCCGATGTAGGATACCGGTTGGGCAAACGTATGGGTTTGTTTACCGGGGTAGTCATAGGACTGTACAACAGTAGTTACATCAACATGAAGGAGGGCTGGTATATGAATAACCACCAGGTACAACTGGAACAGCCTGTTTACCTGCGCTATACCACCACGCGGGCACAAAAGGTCAATTTATTTATCAACGCCGGCCTGCACTTTTCCTACAATATAGGCGGCAGCTCAAGGGCCGTGCAATATGAAGGTCTTGCTTCTATCGAAAATGACCGCAAGGGTCTTTACAACAAGGCGATGATCCTGCCTTTTATCAATCCCGGGGTAAAGTTTGCTTT
>CAZFKK010000458.1:0-2514 GCA_964519735.1 uncultured Taibaiella sp. | reverse complement strand
CTACATTCTTTTCATACCCTGATGCATCATCATCGTGGTTTACTTCGTTTACCGGTTGCCCACCCGGGTCCGAGATAGAAAAGAGGAAGTCGCCGCTGAAAGCCTTTAAAAGGTCGTCCAGGTTAAGTTCGGCCTCTCTCAAAGCCATTTGGGTCAGGGGGAGCATACTCATAGTATCTATAAGTGTTTTAATGCCCTGGGGATTAAAATGCGCGCTTACCATCATGTTGAGCCGGCTGCCGGGAATTTTGCGGATCAGGTCATAGTCCGCTGATTGAGGGGCTAATGCCTCCAGGACAGCCTTCATCGAGGGATTAAAGTAATAACGGGCATCGCAGGTGATCCGGCCTTTTTCAAAATTTACATTTGCAGTGAGATAAGCATTTTTCATCAATTTTTGCTGAGCGGCCAATACCGCACCTGCGGAACCGATCTCATCCTGGGGCAGGCCCAGTGCCAATTGCTCATAATTGAGCCAGAAGCCAAGATCATGCTGCTCTTTTTTAAAATTAGCAAATAGTGCATGTTCGGATACAGACCGTTTTTTGTTGAGGGCAAAAGCCTTCTCAATTTCTTCGGTAAGCAGGGTAGGGGAAGGGGACTGCGTATTATTTTGAGGGGCATAGCCTCCGCCGGAAGAAGGATAAGCCGTGATCACTGCGATCGCAGTATGTTTATCCCAACCGAGGCCAATGCTTTCGCTAACTGAACTTAACGTCAGGCCGGACCGGGAATTGACTAAGGCCTCCGGGTAACGGGTTCGGACATAGGTACCGAATTTTTGAGCATCTTTAAGAGGTAGGACCAAAAAGATCTTGACCTTATTGGGCAGGCGTTGATCGGGCAATGCATAAGCATAAAAATCGTTCAGGGGATCGATACCAGCCTGCCGGATATCCAGAGTGGCGGTATCCCATTGCTTGCCCGTAAGCATACTGATGACCGTACCATTGGCCAATAATTCCCAGGCCATCTTTTGCGTAAGTGCTGTAGCATGGAGTCGGACAATAGCCATAGCATCCCCGGGCAGGTAACGGCTATGGTCGTATTTCTTGTTGCAGGCTGTAAGCAAGCCTAAGCAAAAAAACAATAAAAGAAGCTGATGACTGGCGCGTTTCATGTAGAAAAATTATGGCATGGGATCACAGGAAGTAAGAGGGCTGAAAAGCCAAATGCTGCAGGCCTGGTTCAGCCCTGCAGCATTTGATTCCAGGAAATGTACCCTTTCGTAAGACCGGTTCCGGTCCTTTGAGCTACCCTAACCTGGTTTTTAGACTCCTATAGCACCGGGCATAGGCTCTTCTTTACTTTTTTAGAAAGGAAGATCATCTGCCTGTCCCGGATTCGGAGCGAAGCCAGGATTCTGAGGTTGCTGAGGCTGCGAAAATTGCTGCGGTTGTTGCATAGCAGCAGGCTGGCTGCCTACATTATTATTCGCCCCCGCTCTCTCTACACGCCATGCATTAAGATTGGTAATGTATTTCACCTGTCCATCACGTTCCCAGCGGTTTCCTCTTATGTTAAAATTAACTTTAAGCATTTCTCCTTCCTGGAACTGATCAATTACAGAACAACTGTTATTGACCAGTTGAAAAGAAGCATAATTGGTGAAAGTCATTCCCGTAGGGCTCTCGTCTGTCAGTTCTAAAACGAACTCTCTTTTTGAGAAATTTTCTTTAATCTGTTGGGTAGGAAACTTAGTGTGCAGTCTGCCGGTTACTTCTAAACTCATATAATATATATTTAAACAATAAAAAACGAAGATAGTATTTTTTGGGATTAGTTTATGGCCTTTTTTAAGGGACTAAAATAGACTGAACAATTGCACTGAAGTCATCTGCGTTCAGGGACGCGCCCCCGATTAACCCGCCATCCACATCGGGACAGGCAAATAGTTCAGCAGCATTAGAAGGTTTGCAACTACCTCCATAAAGAATAGAAATATGGTCAGCAGCTTCCTCTCCGTACTGGCTCCGGATAAGCGAGCGGATAAAAGCGTGCATGTCCTGCGCTTGCTCTGTGCTGGCCGTTCTGCCTGTACCTATAGCCCATACAGGCTCATAAGCAATAATAATTTCCCTGAACAAAGAAGGTTCCATATGGAATAAGGCTCCGGAAACCTGGCGGCTTACCCATTCATTCTGCGTCTGTGCATCCCGCACTTCCAGTGGCTCACCCACACAGAAAATAACTTTTAACCCTTCTTTTAGTGCAGCATTTACCTTTAGGCTCAACAGGTTTTCGTCTTCCCCGAAATATTGACGGCGTTCGCTATGTCCTAAAATTACATATTGCACGCCTACACTGCTCAGCATTGCCGCCGAAATCTCCCCGGTATAAGCTCCGGAAGCTTCCTGGTGGCAGTTCTGCGCCGCCAGCGAAAAGCCGGCAACGTCTTTTAATTGAGTGGCTGCCAGCTCAAGCTGGGTGAAGGGTGGGGCAATGACCACCTCTGTGTCTGCCGGGACCATCAGGCCTTTTCCCAAAATATCGGCAATTAATTGTTTTCCTTCA
>CAZFKK010000457.1:1839-2517 GCA_964519735.1 uncultured Taibaiella sp. | reverse complement strand
TCATAATCCTTCATCCAGCCCTCCAGTTTCGCGTTGAAATCAGGCAGCGCCACGTTCTCAAAAAAATCGCCGGCCGCCATGATCTTACCCAGGAGCCAATCCTGTGCCTTGGTACAATGTAAGGCATAGGCATAAGGCGTATGGCTGAAGGATACCATTTCATATACTGAGTTAAATCTTCCCGGGAAACGCAATCCTAATTCCTTTTCTATTTTTTTCCGTTCCAGGAAAACAGGATCTGCTACCTTATCCCGCATTTCTATAAAATTGTTCAGAGCCAGCTCTGCTACAGCATCGCCATTCGGTTTTCTCAATTGTTCAAATTCCCGGAAGATAAGGGTCCAATCCTCCCCGTGTTTTTCCATCAGGCCTTCCAGCACCGAACAATCTTCAAAACCGGCATTCATCCCCTGGCCATAAAAAGGGACGATAGCGTGCGCAGCATCTCCGATAAGGCAGCTTTTATCTTTGTATTTCCAGGGGAAAATTTTTGTGGTGATCAGCGAGGATACCGGGTTATTTTTATAGTCTTCCACCAGGGTAGGCATCAAGTCCACAGCATCAGGAAACTGTTCCCGGAAGAAAGCCCGGATCTCTTCCTCCGTTTGCACCGAGGCAAAAGAAGGCGTTCCTTCAAAAGGGAAAAACAAGGTACAGGTAAAGCTACCATCTGTATTG
>CAZFKK010000457.1:563-1829 GCA_964519735.1 uncultured Taibaiella sp. | reverse complement strand
AATTATGACGGGGCCAGATATGCAAGGCATGTTTTTCCATCAGCCAGGAGCCGCCGGGACCGGCAGGAATGTTCAGTTCTTTATAGCCTGCTTCAATATAATATTGCGAAAAATTAGTCCGGTCCATTAAAGCCGTGGCCGTCCGCAAAGAAGAAAATGCCCCGTCAGCGCCAAACAGAAGATCACAGGCCAGCGCATGTTCCCGGCCATCACCGTCCTGGAGGAAGATCGTATTCCCGGGCACATCCACCCGGGTACAGCGATGATTGAATATAATCTCAGCCCCATGCTGCTCCGCCAGGTCCATCAACTTTTTATTCAGCTCTGCCCGGCTTACAGAATAGATCGCCTCTCCGTTTTTACCATAAGCCTGGAAGGCTGCACTCCCATCCTTCTGGTGCAGGAAGCGTCCCGGCATGGGTAAGGCAATGGCCTCAATATCAGCGCGAAGACCTGCCAGTTCTAATGCCTTCCAGCCCCGGTTACTCATTGCCAGGTTAATGGATCGGCCCGCACCTGCGGCTTCCCGGCGCATATCCGGGCGCCGTTCATAGATCCGGACAGGATATCCTCTTTTTCTTAATAATACAGCCAGCACCGAACCTACCAGCCCGGCGCCCAATATGGTTACAGAACGCTTTCCCATAATAATAATGCAATAATTTTTAAGGGGCTAAGGTACAAAAAGGAAGGAAAGGATCAGGCAGCGATCCGGCTTGCCTTTTTCTTTTCGGCATAGGCTTTTGCGGCCTCGCGTACCCAGGCCCCTTTGTCCCAGGCCTGTTTCCTGGTTTCCAACCGTTCTTTATTACATGGTCCGTTTCCTTTCACCACATTCCAGAATTCGTCCCAATTAATGGCACCGAAATCGTAATGGCCTCTTTCTTCATTCCATTTCAAATCTTTATCCGGAATCGTAAGGCCCAATATTTTTGCCTGCTCTACCGTGACATCAATGAATTTTTGCCTCAATTCATCATTGCTAAAGCGTTTGATCTTCCATTGCATGCTTTGTACCGAATTAGGACTGCTGTCATCCGTGGGGCCAAACATCATGATCGAAGGCCACCACCACCGGTTCAGCGCATCCTGGGCCATTTTTTGCTGTACTTCCGTCCCCCGGCTTAAGGTGAGCATGATCTCATATCCCTGCCTTTGGTGAAAACTCTCTTCTTTACAGACCCTGACCATCGCCCTGCTGTACGGCCCATATGACGCCCGGCATAAAGGTACCTGGTTCATGATGGCAGCCCCATCTACCAGCCA
>CAZFKK010000457.1:0-553 GCA_964519735.1 uncultured Taibaiella sp. | reverse complement strand
TACTGCAAAATACTCCTCTATATTTAACTACCCAACCATATCCGCCCAGGATATGGTTGGGTAGTTAAATATAGAGGAGTATTTTGCAGTACCGTCATGTAGTTGCTCCAGCATCTGATCCCTGGTAATCCCCAGTGTTTCTGCAGCACTATATAGATATAGGCCATGACCGGCCTCATCCTGAACCTTGGCCAGCAATACTGCCTTACGGCGTAAAGAGGGTGCCCGGGTAATCCAATTGCCTTCCGGCAGCATGCCCACAATCTCGCTATGCGCATGCTGGGATATCTGGCGGATGAGGGTCTGCCGGTATTTTGCCGGCATCCAGTCTTTAGGTTCTATCCTTAATTCATTATCTATTTTATCCTGGAACGCTTGTTCCAATTGCTGTTCAGACATGATCAATTCCTTTTATTTCCTGATCAAAGGTACGTATTTTGCTTTATTTTCAATCGGCTGTTGCTGAATAGCCTATACCCGGGATCTCATCCTATGTGCGCCCCCGGCATCTGTTGCAGCCAGACCGGGTGTAGCCGGCAGCCTTTTTAACGAA
>CAZFKK010000456.1:0-2518 GCA_964519735.1 uncultured Taibaiella sp. | reverse complement strand
AGGGGTTATTCCTGCCGTATTGATACCGTAAAACGTAGTGAGGGAACCGGTCTTATTGGTTTTATGTACCTCGTTATTCAGTATTTTATTGCCATTGGTACCTGAGACATGAATGCCGTAAAAATAGTAGTTTTCAATATTGTTCTGAGCAATGATATTACTGTCGGATGTACCCACCAGGGATATGCCATAATAGGCGCCACCGGCACCGGTAGCGCACAGTATCGAATTCTTACCGACATAACAATGAGACCCGTTGATCCCCGCGGTCGCAGGTGAAGTATTGGATCCGCTGAAAGCGATGCCATTGATATTGGAACTGCTTATACTGGTCACAGTGCTAAGGTCGAAGGTACAGTTGAGGATACTGTCATAAGCGGAACCGCCGGTGATCAAGGCACCCCATCCGTAATCCGTAGCTAAAGCCTGGAATTTAAGGCTGTCTATCGTTAAGTATTTCGTACCTTTTAACGTTAACAACTGCCGCTCCGTAGCCGTATTGGTATATTGCACCACGGCCCCGTTGCCCTTGATGCGGACCGTGTTTACCGGGCTGGAACCGGGTATCCCGCCAAAATTGACCGTTTCTGTATAGGGGCCGGAACCTTTTTCAACATTGATGAGCACAGGACCGCAAACCCCATAGTTATTCAGGTCACTGGTGAGGTCTCCGAAAGTTTGGTAATTGGTGCCTCCTGTAGCCACAGCGGAATTGACTGTTAAAGTGCCTAAAAGGGAAGGACGGAAATTGAACCTGATGGTATCATTTCCATTTTGGGCATCTGCACGTCCGTTAGGCAGGGAGGTCCATACCTTAACAGAGGTGAGCGTATTCGCCGGGAAAGTCACATTGCCCAGGACTACGGTGTCGATATACTTGCCTGAGCCGCCGGACGCCGGGACCAGGGTACTGGTATAGTTAACCACCGGCTGGGCCGCCCCGTTTATTTCCCAATGCAATTGCAGGTTACTGATGTTACCGGTGCCCGCATTCACGATGGACACGCTTAAGGCTTTGGCGCCGGCGCAATAGGTGCCGGAAGGATTTATAAAGGATACTGCCCCGGCATTATCAGCCCCCACAGGCACTTGTTCGAACGCCCCGATAGTAGGTACGGCTAACCTGGTGTTGCCGGAAATGTCCCGGGGAACCAGCAGGTTTAAATTTTCCCCCACAGCAAACAGCGCAGCACTGTTGACATTTAAATTGCCCGTGGCCGCATTGACAAATTGAGGATCAACTGCCGGAGAAGCGATCTCCATTAACGGGTAGGCGGACCGGAACGCGGACTGGCTGCTAAAGCCTGTGGTAATGTAACCGTAATATTGTTCCCCCGGCTGCTCTGAATTCAGGTAAAAGTTATTTTTTTGTGCCTGTCTGATATTTTCACCACTATAATAAAAGCCATATTTCGTGCCCAGGCTGCCGCCGGTAATACTTACGTTATTATTTTTAACCTCACTACCCGTGCTTGTACCATCTGCAAAAATACCGATAGTATTACCCGTTCCGGTTAAGGGCTGGTCCAGCACAATCGTATTGTGGTAAATAAGCGTATGCGAAGCAAAACTCGTGAAGATGCCATAGGCTATACCGCCCTGGTTCATATAGTATATCGCATTATTAGCAATCAAAACAGGGGCTGCGGCCGTACCGTTGGCCAGGGAATAGATGGCGCTCGCAGTGGATGCCGCACCATTCAGGCCTCCCGGATGATGTATACGATTGCCGGATATTACACTGCCGGGAATATCGCCCGTCAGGTAAATGCCGTAAAACGTCGTTATCGATCCTGCTTTATTCGTTTTGTGTATTTCATTGCCAAGGATCTGGTTACCTGTGGAATTATTTAAATGAATGCCATAAAAATAATGGTTTTCTATATTGTTCTTTTCAATGACGTTACTATCTGCAGAAGCAGGTAAGGATATCCCATAATAGCCACCTCCCAATGCCGGCGAAAATTTGATATGATTGTTCCCGATATAATTAAATTTACTATTGCTGCCGGCAGTTGTGGCCGAAGTGGCGGATCCGCTGAATACAATACCATTTACATTCGCAGTAGCCGTACCAGTGATGGAGGACAGGTCAAAAGTACAATTAATAATACTGTCCTGGCGGGCCCCGTTGGTCAGTAAAGCCGCCCAGCCGAAATCGGTAGCTAAAGATTTGAATTTCAAATTGTCAATAGTCAGGTATTGGGTACCGTTAAGGGTGAGTAACTGCCGGTTAGTCGTGGTATTGGTGAACTGTACGGTGACGCCGTTGCCGATAATGCGAATATTATGGGCAGCGCTTGCTCCTTTTATCTCCCCAAAATTTATAGCCTCCGTATAAGGACCGGAATTAGCCGCGACAGTCACCGTGACCTTTCCGCAGACGCCGAGGTTATTCAGATCCTTTGCCAGGTCCTGGAAACTTTGATAATTGGCGCCCGAAGTGGCCAGGGCTGAATTGACGGTGTAGTCCCCGCTTAAGGATGCTTTCAGCGCAACGCTTAGGGTATCGTTATGA
>CAZFKK010000455.1:0-2524 GCA_964519735.1 uncultured Taibaiella sp. | reverse complement strand
CAGTACCCAGGCCATTGGTTCGGGCCTGGGTACTGTCCGAAATCTGGAAAACGGCTGCCAGTAGCAGGAGCAGGGCTGCCATTCCGACCACGGAGCTGTCGTTATTAAAGGCCAGCGGTAGCTGGTGGCGGAATACACTAAAGCCCACAGCGCAAAAAATGCCATAGCACAGGGCCGTGACCAGGGTGCTTTTCCCTATAGCTGCGATCTTTGGCCAATCCTGGCGGCCAAAAGCATTGCTGGTACGTATGGAGCCGGCCTGGGACAATCCCATAGATACCATAAATGTAAAGGAAGCGCAGCTCAGGGCGATCTGGTGCGCTGCCTGTTCTGCTGCCCCTATGGTGCCTATCAGGATTCCGGAGATGGCGAAGGCACCCGCTTCCATACCGATCTGCAGGCTGCTGGGAATGCCGATATGGAGCAGTTCTTTGATCGTTTTCCATTTCAGCATCCATTGATTACGCCGTACGGCTATATATTTTCTGAACGTGGCATGCCTTAATATCACAACGCCCATGACAAAAAATATAAGGGTGCGGGTGATCAGGGTACCCCAACCCGCCCCTTCCAGTTCCAGACGGGGAAATCCCCAGTTGCCAAAAATCAGGAGCCAGTTAATAAATACATTTAAAGGGAGGGCCAGTACAGAAAGGATCATGGCCGTCCGCGTATATTCCAGGCCATCCGTAAATTGCTTTAAGGCCATGAACAGGAGCATAGGGATCACGGACCATCCCATCAACTGTAAGAAAGGGACGGCCAGTGCTGCTACTTCCGGATCCTGGTTGAGATGAAAAAGAATGTTTTTACCTAATTCCAGGCTTAAAGAAATAAGAATAGCGGCAGCCGTGCACAACCAGAATCCATTATAGAGGTAGTGGGATACCAGTTGTCCGTCCCTTCTGCCATGTGCCATGGATACCATTTGTGATACCGATATAGTGATGCCGATGCCGACTACGAAAGGGATATTCATGACACTCATGACCAAAGCAGCAGCAGCGAGCTGCTTGTAGCCGACCGCCCCCACCATAGCGGTGTCAATAATATGTAAAGCCATTTGGGCCAACTCTCCGAATATGATCGGGAGGGCCAGCTTTATGGTTTTTTGAGCTTCCATAGGTTTTATCCTGAATTGCTAAAAGAAAGCGAAGGTAAAGAAGATTGCATCGTGTTAAATTAACCAATTGGTTTTTATTTCCTTAAACTAATGCATCTTTGTGCCGTCAAAGTGATCTCATCTAATTCTTCTATGCAATTTAAAAATTTCAGCGCTGTTCTTGCCGTAATTCTACTGTTTGGCTTGCCTTTACATGCACAACAACTTTATAACATTTCCGGTTTGATCAAAGACAATGTCAACGAACCGCTTATTGGTGCTACAATAGCTTTATATGACGCTTCGGGCGATTTTGTCGGCGGAACAGCAGCGGATCTGGATGGGCACTTTATACTCAATGATATTAAACCCGGCACTTATAATTTTAAGGTCACCTATCTTGGTTTTGATGATTTTCAAAAAGCCCTGGAGGTGAGTACTAAATCTTTGCATATAGGCATTGTGAAAATGGGTACTTTAAAAACTACTGCATTGAACGAGGTCAGTATTGTGGAAAAGGCGCCTCCTGTGCAGCAGAGGGGGGATACTACCCAGTTCAATGCCGGGTCGTATAAAGTCAACCCGGATGCTACGGCAGAAGACCTGATCCGGAAAATGCCGGGCATGGACATGAGCAGCGGCAAAGCTAATGCCCAGGGAGAACAGGTGGCTAAAGTATTAGTAGATGGCAAGCCTTTTTTCGGCGATGATCCCTCCTCCGCTTTGAAAAATCTGCCCGCTGAAGTCATCGATAAGATACAGGTCTATGATGAACGGAGTGAGCAATCCCAGTTTACAGGTTTTGATGATGGCAACACGAGTAAAACGATTAACATCATCACTAAATCCGGTAAGCGACAAGGGGTATTCGGCAGGGTTTATGGTGCTTATGGTTACCAGGATAAATATAATGGCGGCGGCAATGTCAACTATTTTGAAGGAGACAGGAGGATAAGCCTGGTGGGCCTGGCCAATAATATCAATATTCAGAATTTTTCTTCTGAAGACCTTGTGGGGGTAAGCAGTGGCGGCGGCGGTGGTCGCGGTGGCCGTGGCGGGCCCCGGGGCGGTGGTGACGGATCCAATGCTTTTTCAGAAAGCCCGCAAAATGGTATTGCCACGACCAATGCGATAGGACTGAATTATTCAGACAAATGGGGGGAAAAGATAGACGTCACGGGAAGTTATTTCTATAATAACTCCAAGGCTGTAGCTAATGAACTGACCCGCCGGAATTTTGTATTGCCTTCCCAGGAAGGGCAGAGTTATGAGGATACCAGTTATTCCGATACCCGGAACACCAATCATCGTTTTAACCTCCGGCTCAATTACCAGATCGATTCCTCCAATTCTATCCTGTTCATTCCCCGGCTCTCTTTCCAGAACAACAGCAGTAATTCTTCCCTGTTGGGACAAACCATG
>CAZFKK010000454.1:0-2531 GCA_964519735.1 uncultured Taibaiella sp. | reverse complement strand
AAAAAAGTAGAGCTTTCCATATACCGGGTGATTGAAAAACATTACCTCGCTATGCTACCTAACGAGGAGGAAGCCATTATTACCGATACCAAAAAAGTAATTAATACGGTAAATGCTTTGTGCATTGAAATGGATAACCGTTATGAATTATTAAAAGATGCCGGCACCCGTAACATCAGGGAATATAATGAAAAATTCATCAAACGGCGGCTAAATCCCAATAACGGCCATAAGTACCTGCCTTTTATTGTGCTGGTCATTGATGAGTTTGCCGATTTGATCATGACCGCGGGCAAGGAAGTGGAAATGCCCATTGCCCGGTTAGCCCAGCTGGCCCGGGCTGTAGGGATCCATATCATTATTGCCACCCAACGTCCTTCAGTCAATGTAATTACAGGGATTATCAAAGCCAACTTCCCCGCACGAATCGCCTTTAAAGTATCCGCTAAAGTGGATAGCCGGACGATTCTTGATGCCGGCGGTGCCGAGCAGCTCATCGGCAGGGGCGATATGCTGGTGTCTCATGGCAGTGAATTATTAAGGCTGCAGTGTGCATTTGTAGATACGCCTGAAGTAGAACGTATTGTTCAGTTTATCGGAGATCAACAGGGATACCCCTCCGCCTTTGAATTACCGGAGTACGAGGGCGCTGAAGAGGAACGTGCGGAGAAAGAAATGGTGGACCTGACGAAACGCGATAAGATGTTTGAAGAATCGGCCCGCCTTGTGGTCAGTTCGCAAAGCGGCTCTACCTCCATGCTGCAACGTAAGTTCAACCTGGGGTATAACAGGGCAGGCCGTATTATGGATCAACTGGAAGCGGCAGGTATTGTCGGGCCCGCTTCGGGAAGCAAACCCAGGGACGTACTGTTCAGCACCGAATACGAGCTGGAAAAGCACCTTGAGGAGCTGTTTTAAGCGAGGATCCGGAAAATTGTAACGGGATAATGCCCGGATTATTTTATCTTGCAATGAAATAACTATGTATGTTGTAAAAAGCAATAGCTTTCTACTGCTCTCTTGAATCATGAGATTACTTTTCCTATTTTTATGGCTTACGGGAATGAAGCATGCCGCAGCACAGACGGCTACGGATTACCCGCAACATGATTTCCGTAATCCGCTGGGTATCCCCATTACCCTGGCAGGAGGTTTTGCAGAATGCAGGCCTAATCATTTCCATACCGGTATAGACCTGAAAACCAACCAACAGGAGAACCTGCCTGTATATGCCGCTGCCGAAGGCTATATCTCCAGGATAGCTATATCTCATACAGGCTATGGCAATGCTATCTATATCAACCATCCCAATGGATATACTACCGTATATGGTCACCTGAATGATTTCTACCCTGCCTTGCAAGCCTACCTGGAGCAACAGCAATATGCCCTTGAGCGCTGGAACCTGGACTTATCCCTTACCCCGGGGCAGTTTCCGGTAGCCCAAGGGCAACAGGTCGCCTGGTCCGGAACCACTGGCGGCAGTACGGGACCCCACCTTCATTTCGAAATCCGCAATACAACAACAGAACGGGTACTCAACGCATTGCTGTTCGGACTGCCTTTCCGGGACACCAAAGCCCCTGTTGCCAAAAGCCTGGCTATATACGGAGCTACCCAAAGTATCTATGAACAAGATCCGGACCTGCTGCAACTTAGCCCATCCGGCAATTCCTATTCTTTAGCCGGTACGTACTATAGCCCTCACCCCTCTATACGCATCGGTATAGAAGCACAGGATTATACGAACAACAGCAACAACTGGCTGGGGATTTATGAAATGAAACTGTTTATGGATGAGGTTTTGCAGGCATCCACCTTACTCAGGGAAATCGACTTTGCCCAGAATCGTTACGTCAACGCCTATGCTGATTTCAAAACCAAAGAAGATAAAGGAGTATGGTACCAGGGCTTATACCGCTTACCTAACAATATACTGGATGCCTATCCCTTCCTGAATAGTAACAGAGGCGGCCTGGACATCAGCGACGGGCAGCCCCATATCCTCCGGATCGAGCTGAAAGATCCCGCAGGCAATGCAGCCACCGTTCATGGCACCGTACAATACAAACCTACCGGCCAACCTGAGGAGGGCTGCCCGGCCGGCGCCACGTTATGGTCCTGGAATATAAAGAATGAACTACAAACGGGCACGGTATCTTTGATCATGGATAAGAATACGCTGTATGATGATATCTGTTTCCGGTATACGGAAACCCCCTCTGCGCAACAATTATCCTCTGTAATTCAATTACACGATACCCGGGTCCCGATGCAGGAATACGCCAGCCTGGCCTTAAAAATAAACCAACCCATTCCCTTTGCCTGGCGTACCAAACTGGTTTTTGTGCATCATATCAAAGCAGCCTCATTGCCCGGCAACAACCCTCAGCAAGGCATGGCAGCGCAATATGACAAAGGTTGGGCCAAAGCAGCGATACGGACTTTTGGCAATTTTTATGTGAGTATAGACACTATTGGCCCCAACATCCGCCCCCTGCAAAAAACAGAACACCTGTCCGCTGCGGAAA
>CAZFKK010000453.1:0-2538 GCA_964519735.1 uncultured Taibaiella sp. | reverse complement strand
CAAAAAATTCTATATTGAGGTTTAGAAATCCTTGGAAGGCTTTTTTCGATAACAGAAGGCGAAAGCATAGGCAAGGAAAAGCTGCTCAGAAACGAATCTATTATTGTACCCATTGTAAGGGTTATCATTTAACAAAGTGGACTTATTTTTATGAGCCTAAAGAGAAATCACCGGTAGCACATCAGCTAATTATTTCCAAAAATAAAAAGACAGATGCCTCAAATAAAAAATCCTACTTACCGTGGCCTTTAGGCAAGGTGAAAATGAGTAAGTGATGCCTGGAAATTGACGATTGAGCTACATCTGCTTATCTGATCAAGGTAACATCTCCTTTCTTATATAGCTTTTTATCGTTATTATAGATGCCTGTCCAATACCAAAAATAGGTGCCTATCGTGGCGGGTTCATTTTTATGGCTGCCATCCCAGCCTTTGTCTTTTTGGTTGGTATAAAAGACGAGTTCTCCGTACCTGTTGTACACAGAAAAACTAAATGATCTGAAATCGCAGTTGGTCACCGGCAGGAAGAAGTCATTGAAACCATCTCCATTAGGTGAGAAGGCATTCGGTATAAAAAGTTGGGTTTCTTCGTTGGCGATCACAAACACAGAGTCAGTAGAGGTACAACCATATTCGTTGATACCCGTTACATAAAATAGGGTGTTCTTATCTAGGGATAACAGGGGCTCAGCTACTTTATTGTTTTTAAACAGCCCTTCCGGCTCCCATATATAAGAAGCCGCCCCGGTAGCATATAAATGAACGAGCTGGTCAAAACATTTTGTCGTATCAGATTCGGCTTGCGCATCCACTACGGGGCTCGGATTCACCAAAATGCGGATGGAGTCCACGCGCTCACATTGCGGATGAAAGCTGCCGGTAAGATAATAGGTCATATTTTGCAAGGGGGCAGCCACCGGATTTTCGATATATGGATCATTTAAATAGTCGGCGGGCGTCCATTCGTAATTACTTGCCCCGGTTGCGGATAACTGGAGGAAGGAGTTGTCGCAAATGGTGGTGTCATTATTGAGTATTTTTAAATCAGGGTAGGGATAAAAGGTGATATTAACGGTATCCGCTTCTCCTTTGCAATTTCCTTCAGCTACCGTCACCCAATATTGTCCCGATTCATACACGGTAATCCGGGAAGTGGTGTCGCCGGTGTTCCATAGAAAATTATGGTAACTGTCCCCCGCAATCAACAAGAGTGAATCTCCGGTACATAATATTTTATCCTCACCCAAATCGACAACTGTATAGTTATTGTCAAAATAGATCTCAACCGCGGTATCCGCACATCCCGGATAAGAAGCAGTAAGAGTATAGGTAATAGCCTCGTTAACCGTAATGACGGGGTTAGGTATCCTCGGGTCACTTACCCCGGTTGAAGGGGTCCATAGGTAGCTGTACCGGGGACTGAATTCTGTATTTATTCCTATTTCAGCACCCACACATACTGAACTATCGATGTTAAGGATATTGAGGATGCGCGGCGCAAGGTCAATACGCAGGGTGTCGGATATACTGAACCCACAAACTCCTTCTACAGTATCTTTAATGGTTACATAATAAATGTTACTGATGTTGGGATCAACATTTACAGTAGCCTGATCGGGTGGGGTGAGGATACCGCCCACAGGTCCCCATTGAATACGGGTATTCCTACTTTGATTATTGATGGTAACCGTCAGATCCGTATTCTGTATCGCCTGGCAGAATAGCGTATCTTTTACTGCTATATCCGGCAGTTCTGCATAAAAGACCTGTATCGTCCGGTAGGAAGTATCATAAACGTTGCAGGAGCTATCGTTCCTGATATATAAAGCTACCTGGTAAACACCCGGCTGGGTATAGATATGTCGCGGGCTGACAGTATAGCTCAGTGGACTTCCGTCGCCAAAATCCCATATCGTACTATCCGGAAAAACCGAAGTGTTGACAAAGTCCACCATATAAGGGACGCAGCCGGAATCTCTCTGACCGGCCCCCAGTTCGAACCGGGAAAGGCAGATAAGCGACTGGAAGTCGAATTTAAAGCTCAGGTTATCCAGCCCTGTATTGAGTTTTTTGGGGAATGCAGCATTAGCAGTTATCGGAAAATTATTATTAGGCGAACACACGGTTTGGTACGTAATCCCCATGGGGTCAAATCTGTGAATACCGGTATGCGTATGCCCGGCTCCAAAATAGGAAGCATATTTCAAACTATCGAACCCGGGCTCAAAAACACAAAACCAGAAACCTCCGGAGCTGGTCTGGAAGGCATCCGGGGTGATGGGTAGCCGATCCGCTGAATTAAAGCCGGATACATACACCTTATTGCAAATGTCATAGAGGAAGGCAGAGGGAATAAAGCGGAGTGCAGTATTTTGAGGGTTGCCTAAACGTGTACTGGATAGGGACCTGTCTAACGTAGCAGAAAGTTTGTCGATAAAGATATCCGAAAGAGGGATATGGTACACCCCGGAGGAAACAGGATAGTTCCCTAAAGTGGTACCCAGCACAAGTATGTTGTCCTCCTTATCCACCTGCAAGC
>CAZFKK010000452.1:0-2544 GCA_964519735.1 uncultured Taibaiella sp. | reverse complement strand
GATATCAAAACCGGCGATACCCTTTGCGACGAGAAACATCCTATCGTACTGGAAAATATGTTTATCCCTGACTCCGTTATCTCTATCGCTATTGAGCCCAAAACTCAGGCTGATGTAGATAAGATGGGTATGGCTATTGCCAAATTAGTAGAAGAAGATCCTACTTTAAGGGTCAAAACAGACGAAGAAACCGGCCAGACTGTATTGAGTGGTATGGGAGAGCTTCACCTGGAAATCATCGTTGACCGTATGCGTCGCGAGTTTAAAGTAGAAGTGAATCAGGGCGCTCCTCAAGTAGCTTATAAAGAAGCATTTACCTTAAAGGTAGAGCATCGCGAGGTGTACAAGAAACAATCCGGTGGTCGTGGTAAATTTGCCGATATCCAGTTTGAGATCGGACCTGCGGACGAAGAATACCTGGCTGAAGGTAAAGGACGTTTCCAGTTTGTTAATGATATTTTCGGAGGATCCATCCCTAAAGAATTCATACCTGCTATCCTTAAAGGCTTTGAAACCTCTATGGCAAACGGTGTACTGGCGGGCTTCCCCGTCGAAAGTATGCGCGTACGTGTTTTTGATGGTTCCTTCCACCAGGTGGATTCCGATTCCATGTCTTTTGAGCTTTGTGCCAAGCAAGCTTATCGTGAAGCGGGCCGTAAAGCAAAACCCATTATCCTGGAGCCTATCATGAAGGTTGAGGTATTGACGCCTGATCAGTACATGGGAGATGTTACCGGTGATCTGAACCGTCGTCGGGCTATGCTGGAGGGTATGGACACCCGCAATAACCTGCAGGTTATCAAGGCTAAAGTGCCTTTAAGTGAAATGTTTGGTTATGTTACCCAATTACGTTCTCTGTCTTCAGGTCGTGCTTCTTCTACTATGGAATTTAGCCATTACGCTCAGGCTCCACGTAATGTAGAGGAAGAAGTGGTCACCAAAGCAAAAGGAAAGGTTTCTGCTTAAACTGATAGATTTCTGATTTTTAGATTAATATGAATAGTAAACCGCTTCCCTGAATCCTGGTTCGGAAGCGGTTTATTTATTTGCATTAAACTTTGGGTTCAGAATCTGTTCTAATATTTACAACCATTGGGCATCCTATTTGTTAGTATAAAAGGAGGATGCATGAATAGCGCAGGGGCAAGGATAGATGAAGCAGCGATATGAATTGCTTTTACGCTTAATTTTTTAACACATAATTATATTTAAATGAAGAAAATACTTTCATTGGTCGCAGTGGCTTTATTGTTAAATGTCGTTGCCGGTTATGGCCAGGATGCCAAGGCCACTGCATTGTTGGATAAAGTAAGTAGCAAGGTTAAAGGAATGAAAAGTCTAAAAGCTAATTTTGCCCTGAGCATTAAAGATGCAAAAGGAGCCATTAAGGACACTCGTAAAGGTACTTTCCTGATGAAGGGCAATAAATACCGCGTTAATATGGCTGGCCAGGAAATTATTTGTAATGCTGCTACAGTATGGACCTATTTACCTGCTAATAATGAAGTACAGATTACAGCATATAATCCCAATGAACAATCTATATCACCTGATCAGTTGTTTTCCGGTTCTTATGCTAAAGATTACAAAAGTAAGTATGCCGGAGAAAAAATAGTGAACGGTAAAAAAGTAGATGTTATAGAGTTGACACCGGTGTCCGGTAAATCCTTTACCAAAGTACAGTTGTATATTGATAAAGCCGCTTCTATGATTTCAGGGGGTAATATTTTCGAAAAAAGTGGCGCTTCTTATGCCTATAGTATTTCCGGTGTGAATGGGAATACTGTGTTGACAGATAAAGAATTTAACTTCGATACTAAAAGCTACCCTAATGTTGAGGTGATTGACTTAAGATAAGAAATGTAGTGTGGATGATGGGGTGTTGATAAACCGGGAATGGAATTTATTCTGTTTCCGGTTTTTTTTGCCTTGACTAAAAAGGTTGCTTCTCCTGAGCCTCCTGATAGATCTGCCATGGATGCAAACAGAAAAAAGTATATCTTTATTATCAATGCCGGGATGTCTGATAGTGCCGGACATACTCACTGATAATTGTACACGCTAAATTAAAAATCATGCATCAACATCAATATGATGAGGAGGGCAATCAACTTTGTTGTACGGAGGAAGAAGTAATATATGCTAAGGCAGGTGCCCGGGATCTGATCAGTCCCCATAAGCAACATGAGGGGCATCACCATGAGCAGGCAGAAGGCAGTGGCCATGATCACGACCATGGAGCCATCGGCAAATTCTCGGATTATTATGCTGCACTTATTGCTTTGCTGATTTTACTCTCAGGTCTTGTTTTAGATCACTATATTCCTAATGCCTGGTTCCAGGGGTATACAAGACTGGCATGGTATGGCGCAGCTTATTGCTTTGTGGCTTTCCCTGTTCTGAAAGAAGCATGGAGGACTTTACGCAAGGGCCTCTTCTTTACCGAATTTACCCTGATGGCAGTAGCTACGTTGGGGGCTTTTGCCATCGGAGAATATCCGGAAGGTGTGGCTGTCATGTTGTTTTACGCAATTGGCGAACTGT
>CAZFKK010000451.1:0-2545 GCA_964519735.1 uncultured Taibaiella sp. | reverse complement strand
TATATACAAGGCCAGGAACGATAAGGAAAGAACAGCAATAGCATTAGCTACCAAGGCACGGATTTACACAGAAACAGAACGTTATACTAATGCATTAACATTATATGCAGAAGCGAGTAAGCATATTGATTCTGCCTGGAGAAAAGAGGGAACCAGGAGGCAACAATTAATAGAACTTAATGCTGGTGTCAATAATAATATTGCAGATATCTACCTAAAACAAAACATACCCGATTCTGCATTAAGCTACCTGCAAAAAACCGAGTTTGATTTCAATCAGCTGTCCTTTTATATCAAGGCAGCAATACTCGTGTCAAAGGGACAGGCATTTGGTCAAAAAAAACAATACGAAGCTGCTGCAACTTATATAGAACATGGCTTAAGCTTTGCGAGTGAGGCCGGCATTAAGGAAATTATGATCCAGGCCCATAAAGCGCTATCTACGCTCTATGGCCATCAAAGGCAATATGATAAGGCATGGAATCATGAACGGCAATATGTGGCTATCACTGAAAGTCAGTTTGCCATTCAGAAGTTACACCAGATCAATAAACTGGAGAACAAATATCACCTTGCTCTTAAAGATAAGGAGATAATGACCAAACAATTGAAGATTAAAGAACAGGAAAGCCGGATACGCCATAAGAACGTATGGACATTAGCTCTTTTATTCGGTCTGATTACCTGCATCGTCATCTTAATCGGACTTTACAGAAATTACAACAACAGGAAGAAGCTTTACCAGGAAAAACTCAGCAACATTGAAAAAACCAGGAGGATTATGCTTATTGAAGCCAGTAATAAAGGGGAGGAAAAAGAACGTAGCCGCATGGCTAAAGAACTTCATGATGGGGTGGTAAGCGAAGTTCTTGCGATGAAACTTAACCTTAAAACAGTAGAAATGGAGTTTCAACAGCTCCGGTATTCTGATGATTATCAAAATATTCTTTTTCAATCAGAAGAAATTGCGAAACAGCTTCGACAAATTGCACATAATATGATGCCGCTCAACCTTAAGGAGCTGGGTTTATATGCTTCTATCAAAGCCTTTATTAAAAGGATTAACAGCGCAACCCCGCAGTTCGAACTACAACAATATGGTGACCTTCCTCCTTTAAAAGAGGATGTGGAAAAAATTGTCCTGCTAACAATCCTGGAACTGATCCAAAATATCATCAAACATTCCAGAGCAACCGATGCCCTGCTTCAACTCAACTATTTTGAAGATCAGTTAAGCATCACCATTGAAGATAATGGCGTAGGTATTGCTGCACACCAACCAGATGGGGTGGGACTGTCCGGTCTGCGTGAAAATATAAGCTTATTATCCGGTAGCCTGGATATTAAAAGCTCAGAATATATAGGAACAACCATTCTTATCGAAATTCCCGTATCCCTTCATAAAAAACCATGATCATCAAAAAGCCCTTACCATACAGGATGTAATAGTTGCTCCAGGAAATAACGGCCATGGGATGGATCTACGACGATCAGCATAAACAGGAGGCCGAATAGAGATCCCCATAGATGAGCATCGTGATTGACTATGCCAGACTCCTTCCGGGCCATATAGGCCGTGTACCCCAGGTAGAGCACTGCAAACAGGATACTGGGCATGCCTATCGCAAAAAATAAATAGATCTTGCTCCAGGGCTGGATATAGATCATTGCAAATACGATGGCTGCTACCCCACCCGATGCGCCCAGGGAACGGTAACCGGGGGTGTTCCGCTTCTTCAGATAAGAAGGAATACAGGAAACCACTATTCCGGCCAGGTACAGCAACAGGAACCGTTCCGGCCCCAACTGGCCTTCTACGAGGGCACCGAAAAAGTAAAAAGTAATCATGTTAAATGCAAGATGCATATAATCCGCATGTACAAAGCCGGCTGTGAGGAGCCGATAAAACTGAACCGGACGGGTCATATAGGCTGGCCATAATAACAGATCATTCATCAGTTTCGCATTACTAAAGGCAAGAATTGATGTCCCTACGGTAAGAATAACAATGATCAGGGTTATAGACATATTACTGTATTTTGGTATTTCTTTCGGATTAAAAATCAAAAATAGCAGGAATAAATGGGAAATACCGGGATAAATCGATTTTTTACCGGGATAAGTTTATTTTTGCGAAGACATTGATTCTTTAAGTCGGGGTCCCAACTATTCCTTTTTCATAGCCCTTATCCTGTGCAGCTTTCCCTATTCATAGCCAGACGCATCACAAAAAGCAGCAAAGCTTCTTTTTCCAGGTTCATTATACGCCTGGCAACGGCTGCAACGGCATTGAGCGTAGCCATTATGATTATTGCTGTAGCTGTGGTCTTAGGCTTCCAGGACACGATTAAAAACAAAATGTTTGTTTTCTGGGGCCAGATCCAGATTGCGCCATTTAATCCCAATCCAACAACTATTATCACTCCGGAACCCATAGCCTACGATGCTCATTTGGTAAAAGAAATAAGTGCGTATCCAAATATTACAGCCATCAGTCCTTTTGCAGTTAAACCCGCCATCCTATTCGCCCATGGTATTATGGAAG
>CAZFKK010000450.1:0-2563 GCA_964519735.1 uncultured Taibaiella sp. | reverse complement strand
TGGTCCAGGTATATAACAACCTGGCTAACCTTTACATTAAAAAGAGACCTTGCCATGCCGACTCAGCATTATACTTCGCACAGGAAGGTGTAAGGCTTAGTCAACAGCTATACAGACAAGGTAAGCCGGAACGATTGATGTCCCAATATATCCTTGCTTGTGCTTACTCGCACAAAGGAGAACATGACCATGATTCCACAAACTTTCTCAAAGCGGAAGCTATTTTTGAAAAACTGGAACAGGCAAATAAAAGTAGCATTATCAGTGGTGGGGAATTAGTCAATTTATATGTCAACCTCGCTACATTTAAAGCACTGAATCATCACCAGTTTGAAAAAGCTTATGACTATAGTAAGCAAGCCTTAAAAATAAGAGATAGTCTCTACAATAAAGAACAATTGCAGCAACGTGCTACGATGGACGCGCGCTACCGGGTAGCCCAGAAAGATAAAGATCTTGCCCAACAACAATTACAACTCGTCGCAGCAGAAAAAAAAGTGTCCGACAAAAATGTACTCTTGCTGAGTATTATTTCAGCGGCATCCATATGCATCATGCTGTTATCCTGGGGTTACTTTTACCTTCGTCAAAAAAGCCGTAAACTCAAGAATAACCAGGCTATGGAATTACTGAAAGCCCGCATCAACGGAGAAGAACAGGAAAGAGAAAGAATAGCTTATGATCTGCACGACAGCGTGAACAGCAGACTGGCGGCTACCCAAAGCTACCTTGTCGCCTTACAGCAGGAACACCCCTTCCTGCTGTACCAGCAGGACTTTAACCGGATTGCCCAAAATCTATTGGACACCTCGGAAGAAGTAAGACAGATCGCTCACAACCTGGCTCCCAAAGATTTAATGGATAAAAACCTGCCGCAGGTGATCAAAGAGTTTTGCAGTGATATCCTGACGCCCCGGGGTATAAAATTCGAGGTGCAGGTCATTGGAGATTTAAATAAGTTGCCCATAGATTTCTCCCTGACTATATACCGGATCGTGCAGGAACTGATCCACAATATTATCAAACATGCTGAGGCTACGCATGTGTTGATCATTTTAAGTAAGGAAGAGGGTTCTTTTTCTATGCTGATGGAGGATAACGGAAATGGCCTGGACTGGCCCAGCTCAAGCAATAAGCGAAAAGGGATTGGTATCAAAGGGATGTATAACCGGATAAAATCTTTGAACGGGACCTTAGACAGGGAGGCCAGGGAGGGAAAGGGTACGACTATTCATATTACTACCCCATGCCAGGGATGTTAATACAGTTCAAAAAAGGATTTTTTCTAATTTTAATTCAATAGCATATGATCAGAATAGCAATAACCGATGATCATCCTGTAGTACAGGATGGCTTGCAACGGATTATCGAATTGCAGCAAAATATGTGCGTGACCGATGTGTATGCCAATGCCAGGCAATTGTTGCTGGGCTTGCAAAAAAGACAGCCGGATGTACTGCTGCTGGACCTCCAGCTACCGGATACGGGCGGGGAGGAAATCGTGCCTTCAATACGGAAGACCTACCCGGAGATGAAAATTATCATGCTTACCGCCAACAGCAATGTGCACAGCATTAAAATGATGATGAACCTTGGGGCCAAAGCCTATTTACTGAAAAATTCGGACCAGGCCCTGCTGGTGAAGGCCATTGAGGAAGTGTACCGGGGCGGCATATTTGTGTCTGAAAATGTGCAGCAAAAATTAAATGAAGCCTTACTGCAATCCAGGAGTGAAATGACGGCGGTTAATGAACTGACGAATAGAGAAAAAGAGATATTACGCCTGATCGCCCAGGAGAAGAACAGCAAAGAGATCGGTGAATTACTGCACATCGGATACAGGACTGTAGAAAATTACCGCACCCTGATCATGCAAAAACTGGGGGTCAAGAACATGGTGGGGATGGTCAAGAAAGCCATATTCCTCAATTTGCTTGAGGATTAAGGATGCCTCTATTTCGTTAGGGACATCAAAAACCAAAAAATTGACATAAATCCCCTCTATAATTGACCAATGACCCTCTTTTTTCTCCGCGATAAATACTTACTTTTGAGGCTAACGATTCCTAAACAATAAAAAAAAACGACAATGAATCAGAACATCATCTGTTGGTTCGAGATCTATGTAAAGGATATGAACCGGGCCAAAAAATTTTACCAGGACGTATTGGGCACGCAGTTTCAGGATGTACCCCTTCCAGGCAATAACACGGACTCCAGCATGGCCTTCTTCTCTTCTCCCGAAAATATGGGAGTTAACGGAGCATTGGTCCAAATGGAAGGCACCAAAGAAGGAGATAATAAAAGTCTCAACAGTGTAGTCTATTTTCCATGCATGGATTGCAGTGTGGAAGAGGCCAAAGTAGCCGCGGCGGGTGGCCGCGTATCGACGCCGAAGATGTCCCTGGGAGAATTCGGGTTTTGTTCTATTTGTTATGATACGGAAGGCAATTGCTTTGGTTTATTTTCTATGGAATAGATCAACCGGCAAAATCAAAAAACAGACACCTACACTGCCACCCCCACAAATAATAAAAGCCTTGAAAGCGAATACTTTTCAAGG
>CAZFKK010000449.1:0-2566 GCA_964519735.1 uncultured Taibaiella sp. | reverse complement strand
TGAAAAGGTGGGTCATTCCTTGCACACTTTGGGCATTTTTTTTTATGGTTCCCGTTTAGAGGTGGTCAAGAATTTGACATCCCACCTCACTGAAACACTTTTGTACCTAACCTATCGGTCGTGAAGGGAATTCGTGGCCTCTGATTTGCCTATACTAAATTCACAACCAAGCATAGAATATGGACCTTAATAGAACAATCATTGTCTCAATCAGCTTACCGGTTAATTCAGAAGATGATCCCGCCGCCCTCCGGATTAACGGATGCCTGGCAGATAGCTTTGCTCATCTTTATAAGAAAAACAACGTCCTATGGATAGGCTGTAGGCCACCTTTAGCAGAAAACCAGTTAGCTACCTGTGACCCGTCCGATGCTTCATTATCCCAAAAACTGATTCCCGTTGAACTCAGCAGCGAAGAAGCTGTTACTTTTCATACCGGCTTTTGCCAGGAAACCCTATGGCCCCTGTTTCATTATTTTCCTTCTGCTGTTCAATACAACCAGGACTATTGGGATGCTTATGTTTCTATCAATGAGCGGGTTGCCAATACGGTCTTAGCTACAGCGCAGCCCTCAGATACCCTATGGATCCACGATTATCACTTATTGCTGGTTCCGGAAATGATAAGAAGCAGAATGCCGGAAGCGCGTATAGGTTTCTTCCAGCATATCCCTTTTCCGAGTTATGAGCTATTCCGGCTGCTACCCTGGGGTCATCAGCTGTTAAAAAGCCTTCTCGGAGCGGATCTTATAGGTTTTCATACCCAGGATGATGTATCTAATTTTTTAGATACAATTAAGCATTTTGCAAAATCCGGCAAACTGAACCTATCTGTCTTTAGTAATGAAATCATCGCTGAAGGAAGAAATATTATGGTTCATGATTTCCCTATGGGCATAGACTATGAAAAGCATAAAAAAGAGGCACTGCATCAGGCAGACAATAATCCTGTCAGGAATAATATCGGTGACAAAAAAGTACTGCTGTCTGTAGACAGGCTGGACTATAGCAAAGGCATCCTGGAGCGCCTGAAGGCGTATGATCAATTCCTTAAGGACCATGGTGAGTTTAAGGAAAAGGTAGTATTCCTTCAAATAGTTACCCCCCCGACAGAGTTGGTACTACCCAATCAAATCTTAAAAGAAGAAATTAATAAATTGGTCAGCGATATCAATACCCGGCATAGTACATTTGACTGGACACCTATATGCTACTTTTACAGAACCTTATCCTCAAAAGAGTTATCCAGCCTTTATGTAGCTGCGGATGTTGCGCTGATCACTCCTTTGAGAGATGCCATGAACCTGGTCAGTAAGGAATATGTAGCCAGCAAAGAACAGGTGCCGGGAGTATTGGTTCTAAGTGAAATGGCTGGAGCTGCAAGAGAACTGGCACAAGCCTTTCTCATTAATCCTAATAATTTAGAAGAATTTTCCGAAGCGATATATAAAAGCCTGACATTGTCTTTACCAGAGCAACAGCGCAGGATGAAAGCCATGCAACAAACTATTTCTGCCCATCCTTTACACCAATGGGCCAATAGCTTTATCGAAACATTGACAGGCAAGAACCATGCACAGCGACCGCTTCACAAAATTACTTTCAACCCTGATAGACAACAACTCGAACAACTCGCTGTTTAGTAAATCCAGTGGCAATATTATTGTTAAATTTAGAAAATAGCTGTATTAAATATGAAAAATGAAGGCAAATATGTTCTTATTACGGGCGCAACCAGCGGGATAGGCTTGGAACTGGCTAAACTTTTTGCCAGGGATCAGTTCAACCTGGTCATAGTAGCAAGAAGCGAATCACAGCTTTTTGCCACAGCAAATATGCTTAAGCAATATGGGAATGAAGTGGTGACTCTGTCAAAAGATCTTTTCGGACGGGAAGCACCTTTTGAACTTTACCAGGAAATTAAAGACAAGGGAATATTTATTGATATTTTGGTAAATAATGCCGGGCAGGGCATATATGGCGAATTTATAACTACGGACCTGGAAAGAGAATTGGATATCATACAACTCAATATCAATGCCGTTGTTGTGCTTACCAAATTATTTCTAAAAGAAATGGTTGCTCATGGAGCGGGGAAAATACTGAACGTCGCCTCCGTTGCCGGAAAAGTTCCCGGTCCCTATCAGGCTGTATATCATGGCACAAAAGCATTTATTCATTCTTTCAACGAGGCGGTACGCAGTGAACTGCAAGATTCAGCTATAACCCTTACTTCTTTGTTACCGGGTGCTACAGACACCGATTTTTTTCACAAAGCTAACATGGAGGCATCCAAAATAGTCCAGGAAGGAGCACTCGGAGATCCCGCAGCAGTAGCAAAAGATGGCTATGAAGCACTAATGGCAGGAAAAGATATGGTGATTTCGGGATTCAAAAATCAAATACAAGTTGCCCTGAATAATATTCTTCCGGATAGCACAGCTGCCGATAACATGCGCAAGGCTCAGGCACCTGTAGAAAAAAATGAACAATCCTAAGTCAAGCTATTTTTAACCCATTTTCTTAAAAAAAATTATGGTACAATTCATCTTTGGAAAACTCTTTT
>CAZFKK010000448.1:679-2569 GCA_964519735.1 uncultured Taibaiella sp. | reverse complement strand
GGGCGGACATTTTCATGATCACAGGCCAGCATTTTACCGGTACGGGCCAGCCCGGTCTGGATCTCATCAGCGATAAACAAGACATTGGCTGTAGTACACAAGGCTGCTGCTGCTGCCAGGTAACCCTCGTCAGGTACGTAAACGCCTGCTTCCCCCTGGATGGGTTCTACCAGGAAGCCGGCTATGTCAGGGCTTTTTAAAGCTTGTTCGAGAGCGGCCAGGTCATTGTAAGGAATGATCTCATACCCGGGCATGAAAGGGCCGAAATCACTACGGGCGCCGTTGTCCGTACTGAAGGAAATGACATTCAGGGTACGGCCATGGAAGTTACCCGCCACTGTAATGATCTTTGCTTTACCGGGCGCTATTCCTTTTACCCGGTAAGCCCATCTCCTGGCCAGTTTTAAGGCGGTTTCCACAGCTTCCACCCCCGTATTCATGGGCAATACTTTGTCGTAGCCGAAGTATTTTGTAATATACGCCGCGTATTCCCCTAGCAGGTTGCTGTGGAATGCCCGGGAGGTGAGCGTAAGCTTCTGCGCCTGTTCCACAAGGCTTTGGATGATCTTAGGGTGGCAATGACCTTGGTTTACCGCGGAATACCCGGAAAGAAAATCGAAATATTTCTTTTCTTCTACATCCCATACATATACACCTGCGCCACGCTGCAGTACAACCGGCAACGGATGGTAGTTATGGGCGCTGTATTGTGCCTCCAGGTCGATATAAGATTGGGATAGCGGAGCGATGGGAAGTGTTGCCTGTGTCATCCTGCAAAGGTACGGGTTAAGGAATTAACAGATCCTGGAAACCTGATGGCGGCTTTAGCGCGGAAATATTTATCTTTGCGCGTCAAAAAATAAAAAAAATGTCGAACAGAACATTCACAATGATTAAACCTGATGCCGTATCCTCTAATTATATCGGCGGTATCTTAGATAAAATCAATGCCGGTGGCTTTAAGATCATCGCCATGAAATATACACGGTTAAGCAAAGAACAGGCTGGTCAATTCTATGAAGTACATAAGGAACGCCCCTTTTACGGAGAATTGGTGGATTTCATGAGCAGTGGCCCGATCGTTGCAGCCATCCTGGAAAAGGATAATGCTGTAGCTGATTTCCGCGCGCTGATCGGCGCGACTAACCCTGCTGAGGCTGCAGAAGGTACTATCCGCAAGCAATTTGCCAAATCTATCGGTGAGAACGCGGTACATGGATCTGACAGTGATGAGAATGCTGTCATTGAAGGAGATTTCTTCTTTAGTAAAACAGAACGTTTCTAAGCATAATTTCCTGTTTTCTGAATTACAAGAATAACCGGGGCCGGTCTGACAAACGGAACAGACCGTTTCGCCTATCCAAAGAGGCGGTTTTACTATGATTCTCATAGAAAAACCGCCTCTTTAATGTATAGACAAGTGTTATATTGTAAAAAGAAAAATTTCTTTTCCTTTACAGGGTCTCTTTCAGCCAGTTGAAAAACTCCCGCTGCCAGACCATGCCATTATGGGCTTTTAATACCCAATGGTTTTCGTCGGGGAAATAGAGGAATTTGCTTTTAATGCCTTTCAGTTGTGCTGCTTTAAACGCTTCCATGCCTTGCTCCACCGGTACGCGGAAGTCCATGCCTCCCTGGATAACCAGGATAGGGGTATTCCATTTGTCAACATAGTTAGAGGGGTCAAACTGCTGGTAACTTTTAGGTTGGGGTTGCTGCCAGTAATTGCCGCCGAGGTCCCAGTTGGCAAACCACATTTCTTCTGTGGTGCCGTACCAGCTTTTCATATCAAACAAGCCACAGTGGGAGATGAAGGTTTTAAAGCGGTTTTCATGAATACCGGCAAGCATATATACACTGTACCCCCCGTAACTGGCGCCTACAGCGCCC
>CAZFKK010000448.1:262-669 GCA_964519735.1 uncultured Taibaiella sp. | reverse complement strand
CCCAGTCTTTCTTTGTCCACATAGGATTCTTTAGCTACATCATCGATAGCAGCAAGGTAGTCCTGCATGGGCTGTCCTCCCCAATCACCGCTGATGGCCTCATTCCAGGCTACACCCCAACCTGGCAATCCTCTGCGGTTAGGCGCTACGACAATATACCCGTTGGCTGCCATCAGTTGAAAGTTCCAGCGTGTACTGTAAAACTGGGATACGGCAGATTGCGGACCGCCCTGGCAATATAGGATCGCAGGATATTTTTTGGCAGGGTCAAAGTCAGGAGGATAGATCACCCAGACACCCATTTCTTTGCCATCCGTGGTGGTGACCATACGCAATTTGGTCTCACTCATCTTTACCGTACTGTAGACCTTGTCATTAGCATGGGTAATCGCCTTCATGTTGCCATC
>CAZFKK010000448.1:0-252 GCA_964519735.1 uncultured Taibaiella sp. | reverse complement strand
AAGCTGACCTGGAAGAGCTCCACGGCATGGTTCATGTCGTTGCGGCTGACTACAAGATCCTTGCTCCCCTGAGCGACCACATCATTCACATTAAAGTCTCCTTTAGTGATCTGGCGGACGAGTGGCAGCTTGCGTACCATAAGATTAGCAGGTACATCCACACTGAATAGTTGCTGGGTACCTTTGATGGATGCGGTAAAGTAGATTTGCTTATTATCATTGCTCCAGGTAAAGCTGCCATCTACGGTTTCA
>CAZFKK010000447.1:0-2577 GCA_964519735.1 uncultured Taibaiella sp. | reverse complement strand
GGCAGGAAGCGGAACAATATGCCTTGAAGCTGGAACGGGAAAACCTGGTGATGCATTTACTGGAACAGATGGATGAAAAGTGTAAAGCGGTCATCAAGGCCTGCATGTCCCATCATAACCAGATGCAGGTAGCTGAGTCGCTGGGATTTACCTATGCTTATCTACGCAAGAAAAAAAGCCAGTGTATGGCAGCTTTGGGGAAACGGGCAAAGGAGCATCCATTATTTCGTAATTAAAGATAGGTATGGAAAATTATTTTGAGAAAATACAGGATTATCTGGATGATGTGTTGAGGCCTGAAGAAAGGAGTGCTTTTGAATTGGAATTGTCATTGAATGAAGCATTAAGAAAAGAAGTTTTCCTACAGCAACAGTTGAATAATGCCTTAAGCAAACACTTAAAAGTGGCTCCGGAAGAAAAGTTATTGCGCGAGACCTTAAGGAAAGCCGGTATACAACATAAAGTGTCTCAAAAGGGTACCAGTAACCGGCCTTTTAGATGGTCGGTCGGCCTTGCCGCAGCCGCTTGTCTTGCACTTGTGCTTATACTGGCAGGAGTTTTTTCTTCCAATGATCTTGCACAATTACCGGAGATGCCTTCAGTTGCTGTAAGGGGAAATGAATTGCCTGAGGATTATTCTAAGGCACAAACGCTATTCAACAGCGGGCAATATGAAGCCAGTGCGTTGCTATTGAATAAGTTATACAATAAAAGCGAAAATGAGGACGTTACCTTAAGGTATTACCTGGGTTTGAGCTATCTGGGCCTTAAGCAATATGATTCGGCCATTGTTCATTTAAAGGCCCTGGCTTTAGGGGAATCGGTGTATCAGGCAGATGCTCTTTATTTCGCGGGCCTGGCTTACCGTCAGTCAGGTAATACGAACCAGGCGGTCCAATACCTGGAAAAAGTACCTGAAAACAATATTTATTATAAGAAGGCCCAAAAATTATTGCGGGGTATGGAGGATTGACGAGGGTGGGCGTTAATGCAAATATGGCCTGTGAGCGCGCTCACAGGCCATATTTGCACTTTGTTATTCCATCAGAAATCCGGATTTAAGAGCGTTATTTCTTTTTTAAATCCAGGATGGAAAAATCGGTATCTACTTTCTTAATGGTATTGGTTAGGGTACCCAAGCCCTCAATTTCCATTTCTACAATATCTTCAGGTTGCAGCCACTGTACTTTATAGTTAGGATCGTGTAATAACCCGGTTCCGTTCAGTTCCAGGAAGCAACCCGTGCCTACAGTACCGCTACCGATCACATCCCCGGGATATATATCTACCCCATAGGCACAACGTTCGATAATCTCGGCGAAAGTCCAGTCCATATCACCCATATTGCCTTTACTCACCTGTACGCCATTAACCTTGCAGGTCATGCTCAGGTTGTAACTGGCACCGGTATGATTTTCTTTAGCGGGGATGCGATAAGGCGCTAATTCATCAGGAGTAACCATCCAGGGGCCGATAACGGTAGAAAAGTCTTTTCCTTTAGCCGGTCCCAGGTTCAGCAACATTTCTTCCATTTGCAGCCTTCGGGCGCTCATGTCGTTCATAATACAATACCCGGCTATGTATCGGTCGGCTTCAGCAGCCTTGATGTTCCTTCCTTTTTTCCCGATAATGATGGCTGCTTCCAGTTCAAAATCCAGTTTTTCAAAATGATCCGGCATACAATCAATAGGGCCGGGTCCTTGTATAGCATTATGGTTCGTGAAGTAGAAAATGGGGTATTGGTCAAATTCCGGGATCATATCCACTTTCCTGTTGCGACGTGCGGCAGCGACGTGCTGGCGAAAGGCATAACCATCCCTGCAGGAGCTGGGGCGGGGCAGAGGCGCCAATACCTGAACGCTGTCTAATGCGTAACTATTAATTTTAAGGTTGTCGTTCTTAATCCCGGATTCCCCTTCGCGGGCAATTTCAGATTATACTTCCCAGTCCTCCAGCATGGCCATCATGGTTGAAGGCAGGCGGGCGTCGATATCATTCAAATTATACAATTGGCCTTCAATAAGTAAGGCAGCTTGCTCCTTTTGGCTGTCGTTGAGGTAGGTTACAAATTTCATGCTGCGAAATTAAGCTAATTTCATGATTTGGTATTTCCGAAAGTTGGGCGCCAGCTTTGTTTCAGATCCGGTCCTGCAGATTATCATCTAGAAAGGGCAGGGTTATCTTTTCTCCATGGATAGAGCATGCTCGAAAGCCCGGGTTTATTCACTCCTGAGCGCTCCGGCCTTTTTGTTGCCGAATAAAGGGTTGTTTTTGCCTGAGGGTAATTGAATACCCAGGCTCAGGATTAATTCATACGTACCAAATGCCTGGCGGGCTTTGCCTTCATAAACAGCTAATCCGCTATACCGGGCATAATCTATTTTCTGAGCGAACTCAAGGTAAGCATACTGCATGATGGAGAATTTCAGGGCTGTTTCCAGGCCGGTATTCCAGCCGCCTATCTGGAAGCCAGGTGTGTTTTCTTTGTCAAATAAACTGTTTTCTACATGGGGGATCACAGGACCGATCCCGGCTTTGACCAGCAAGTCGGTTCTGAAATTCTTATTAGAGGTATTG
>CAZFKK010000446.1:0-2589 GCA_964519735.1 uncultured Taibaiella sp. | reverse complement strand
CAATCCCATTTCCAACGCCTTTCTAACCAGGCTAGCCGTATTTTTAGCATCTAACTTTATTAAAATATTAAATCTGTAATTATCTATAGTTTTCGTACTCAGAAAAAGTTTTTCTGCTATTTCAGGTGAACTATAGCCATCTACAAGGAGTTGTAATATTTCCATTTCCCGTTCCGTTAGTGAAGACTTGTTCAACATTTCTCTTTTTAGTCTTTCGCCCAATTGTGCAATACGGTCCTGCAAATCCTCCTGTAAAAAAAGTTCACCTCTCTGTACGGTTTCTATAGCTTTCACCAATGTTGCCTGGTCTGTAGTTTTAAGCAAGTAGCCTTTTACGCCATACCTAAGCATGTTTTGCACGTGTATAGTACTATCAAAATTTGTTAAAACCAGGATTTTCACGGTCGGGTACCATTTTGAAATAAGCGCAGCTAACTCATCTCCCTTCTTTTTTGGCATTTGAATATCCATCAGGATAATATCCGGTATATCCTCCTTAAGCCCATCCAGCAATTCCTGACCATCCGCGTATGTCCTTTCTATGACTATATGAGATTGATCAATGAGCATATTTGTAATGCCCGTAATCACCATAGGATGGTCGTCTGCAATATGTACCCTAATTTTCATGAGAAATGTCTTTTAAAAATACCTTCAGAACCTTACAAGCTTTCCGGAAAAGGAGCTGTTGTTTTAAAGATAAGATGATGGTTTAAAAGAAGAGTTTGAATTATACTTCTTCAAATCAAAATTCAAATAACAGACAGTGCCCTTGCCTGCAACAGATTCAATCAGCGCATTTCCTTCCAACAACTTTACCCGAGCCTGTATATTATTCAACCCCAAACCCTTATTTATTTTTTCCGTATCAAATCCATTTCCATTATCTTCAATGGTTACATGTAATGCTTCATCGTCTGTACGGAATTGTATCACAAGCCGGGTGGCTTCTGCATGCTTCAGCGTATTCTGGGTTATCTCTTGCAAAACCCTATAGAGAGAAAGTTCAAATGCCTTGTTCTTCTCTTCCCACTCCATAAGAAACTGCAGCTCAATTTGAAGCACCTTACCTTTGCTGATGCTATCTAAATACATCCGCAATACTTCAGGAAAGCTATGCTCCAATAATAGGTCGGGCATCAGATTATGAGCTGTTTTTCTTACTTCAGTAGCTGTGTCTGCAACCATTTCCAGAATATTATTCCATTGATCTTCACTTTGGCTCAATGACATCTTGTTTTGCATAGTGCTGATATTCATTTTTATCGCGGCTAACATTCCTCCCACTCCATCGTGTATTTCCTGAGCTATTCTCTTACGCTCCCGCTCTTCTCCATCCATCAACAATCTTAACTTCTCGAGCTCGCTTTCCTGCTTCAGTAACAAGATTTCCTTGGAAAGAGCCTTTTTCCTTTCCTGATAACGTTTACTCATTGCAAACAGAAATGCCATCAGGAACAGCGCACTCAACAACCCGCCTCCTATAAGCAGGTTTTTCTGCCGGATAGCTCCTTTCTGCCGGGTTATTTCAACTTCTTTTTGGGCAATACTCTTATCTTTCTCGGCCGTTTTGTATTTAGCATCCAATTCATTTATGTTCTTCGTCGATTGTTCGGAAAACAGGGTATCTTTATAGGAGTATGCCTGATACAGGTATTCATATGCTTTACCATGGTTGTTCATCTGCCTGTGCAGCTCGCTTAAATAGAAAAGTATTTCCAGATAATAGTTGTTCTTCCTGTCTTGCGCATAAGCCTTTAACGCCTTTTCCAGGTAAAGTCGGGCAAGAGAATAATTTTTCATTTTTAAATAAGTATACCCAAGATATTTTTCTATAAATGACTGGCCTGGAAGATCAGATAAACGTTTCCTTATTACATAAGCGTGCTTAAGATTATCCAATGCGTTTTTATAATCTCCGTCTTCCAGATAAATATGACCAAGATTCTGAAATGCAAGGGCCGTATGATAATGATTATCTTTAAACTCGTTTACCGATAGCTTTAAATAATAAATAGCGGAATCTGTTTGCTTGTTGTGATCATAAAATACATTTGCCTTATTCATATAGAGCAATGCCTTTAGCCTTGCATGGTGATGGCTACCCTTCACCTGCTCTAGGTTCTTAATCCCTTCTTCTATGAATGTCAAACTTTTATCAACCCTTCCGATATTAACCCAATAAGCCGTCAGGTTATTATAAAATAAGACTATCACGGCATAATCTTTCTGGCTGTGTTGTTCCGCTTTCTTTAATCCCTCATGGAAATAGAAATAGGACGAGTCATATTTACCAACTTCAAAATACAGCTCCCCCAATCCAGCGTAAATGAAAAGTATGGCCAGAGGCGATGCTGTATGTTGAAGGGAAATTGATAATCCTTCCCGGAATTTTTCTATGGCCAATTGATGATGCCCTTTTGCTGCCCTACAATGGCCTATACCCCCTAATGAGATGATGATGCCATCAGAATAGTTGATACGAACGCTTTGTTCCAATGTTTGCGCAAAAACCAGGGAAGCGCTATCCCAATTATTGGCTATTAGCAGGCCTCGAGCCCTATCAATTTGATGGAGAATGTAAATAGA
>CAZFKK010000445.1:0-2596 GCA_964519735.1 uncultured Taibaiella sp. | reverse complement strand
TTCATAAACCTATTGCTCCCGGCAATCTTTCAATCTTTTTTAAACCCAAGGGCCCATTAAACCCGGATGCCTGCTCAATGCCCGGGAAAAGCAGTTTCTGCCCAGGATGCCAGAGAAGCATATTGCCTGTCGATAAGCGCATGCGGTAACGGGATTTCCGGCTGGGTGGTATGCAGGAAAACAGTCTCCATACCCATGGACCTTCCAAATGCCATATCACTTAAATTGTTCCCTACCATTACACTTTGCTTAAAATCAATATCGGGAAAGTCCTGTTTTGCCCTTAAGGCCATACCGGTATTAGGCTTCCGGTCCTGGTGCTGGCGATCCGCTGAAGGGGCGAAATATATTTTATCGATACGGCCGCCTGCCCCGGTTACCTCCCTGGTCAGATAATTATGAATAGCATGTAAGGAGGCTTCTGTCATCAAGCCACGCCCTATCCCACGTTGATTGGTCACTATAATTACATAGTCGAAATACCGGGAAAGATACCCGATAGCTTTTAAAGCGCCCTCGTAAAAAAGAAATTCGTCTTTATGAAAGATATAGCTCCCCTCTTTTTCTTCATTGATCACACCGTCTCGGTCCAGGAATAATGCTTTTGCCATGTTAGTAATAAGAATAGAACGATAAGAAGAAGTGGGAGCAATTAATATACTCCGCTAGCGCTTTAATTCTTCCTGCGCTTTAAGATAATCTGCCGGTATGCCGATATCAATAAAATAGCGATCGCTGACATATCCCTTCAAACAGGTTTGCCCGTTTTCGTCAATAATAGTTTGTTCCAAAAAATCCTTTTCAAAAGAAAATTTTTCCGGGAAGGAAGCCAGGTTCTCCCGCTCCTTATTCAATAAATAGATGCCTCCGTTGATCAATCCTTTTGCCTTGAATTTTTTTTCTTCAAAAGACAGTATATTTTGCTGTTCATCCAGGGTTACAGAACCATAGCGATCATAATTTTCCATAGGCTTCAAGGCCAGCATAGCTTTATAGGCAGGATCAAATGCTTCCCGCATCTGATGAAGGTCTACGGCAAACAGGGTATCTCCGTTCAGGATAAAAACCTGGTTTTCCTTACTTTTGGACAAAGCCCGCTTTATGCCGCCACCGGTGCCCATAGGTTCCGGCTCCAAAACCCAACTGACTTTAAAGGTAAAGGCTTTCTGACGCAGGTAGTCCACAACAACTGAAGATTGGTAACCCAGGGACAGGATCACATGATCCACGAACTGTTGTTCCAGGTAGCTCAAAAGATGAGACAAAAACGGCTCCCCGGCGACGGGGGCCATGCATTTAGGCACATCGCTGACCACGCCACTCAATCGCGTTCCCAGCCCGCCGGCTAATAAGATACATTCCATTTAAAAAATAATAACTGGCTGAACCAACCTCCTGGGACCAGGTCCAAGTCCACTGGGAGACTACAGGGTTTGCATCAATAAAATAAGCGTTCCTCCACTAATTGGCAGACAATATGCCCCACCATAATATGACATTCCTGGATACGCGGCGTATCCTCACTGGGCACATTCACCAGGAAATCTGAAAGTTCTTTCATCTTTCCTCCCGCAGCGCCGGTAAAACCAACGGTGATCACCCCCATTTGACGGGCCTGCTCAAAAGCGGCTATTATATTTTTGGAGTTTCCGGAAGTACTCAATCCAACCAGGATATCCCCTGAAGTACCAATACCTTTTAACATACGGCTATAGACTACATCATAACCATAATCATTGGCTACAGCGGTAAGGTAGGACGTATTACAATGTAAAGCCTCGGAAGGCAAGGGATTACGGTCAGAATAAAAACGTCCTGAAAATTCTGCAGCCAGATGTTGCGCATCGGCAGCACTGCCGCCGTTGCCGCAGAACAAAACTTTCCGGCCCTGCTGAAATGCATTTACGGCTTGTTCCGTAATCGCATGAATAGTCTGTAACAACACTTCATCAGCCAGCAATTGTTGCTTTACCGATACGGAAGCGCCTATTATATCTTTTATTTTCTGTTGCATCATATAAAAAGTGAAAGTCAAAAGTAATAATTTAACGGCAACCCATCGAATCTTTAGTATTTTTGCGCCGGTTTCTTACAAAAAATAACAGCCCAAGCCTTCACATGGACCAAAATTTGAATATAATAACCCATAATATCCGATCCCGGCGTACTGTAAAAGCAGCGGCTATGAATGGAGCTATCATTCCCGACCCGGTTATCTGGTCACTCCTGGAACTGGCAGACCATGCGCCGACCCATGCACGCACAGAGCCCTGGCGCTTCTTTGTATACCAGGAAGATGCACTCCGGCAATTTTGTGCAGACCATGCCCGGCTTTATTGGGACAACACCCCTGAAGATACCCGTCAGCAACAAACCTTCAACAACCTGTTGCATGCCGGTGATATGGTCTCTCACCTGGTTGTGACTGTTATGAAACGTACGCCCGGAACCAAAATACCTGTAATCGAAGAATTGGCTGCTACCGCTGCTGCCGTGCAAAACCTGCTGTTGGGTGCAGAAGCTCAGGGATTGGCCGCTATATGGAATACAGGAGGCATGGCCTTAAAACAGCCGATGAAGGATTATCTTTCTCTGG
>CAZFKK010000444.1:0-2628 GCA_964519735.1 uncultured Taibaiella sp. | reverse complement strand
TACTCAGATTGATGCCACCGGCAGCAATAATGCTTAAAACCCGGGCCAGGCTTCCCTTTGTATTATCTACATGAAAACAAACAGAGGCTTTGTCCGGCACTTGAATATCCGGGGATAAAGGTTCCCGGGAGAGCACAAGAAACCGGGTATAATTGGGCCGGAGCGTATGTATATCAGGTTGAATATTGGTTAAGCCAAAACAGGTCGCTGCCCAGTCAGAAGCTATCGCTGCAATATGCCTGCTCTTCGATTCCGCTACATAGCGTGCACTTAAAGCGGTATCTTCTGTCTCTACCAGTTTCCAGGTAAACTGATCCAGAAAATCAAGACATTGCAGAATAGCCATAGGATGAGAATGCACCTCTTTTATCTCGCTAAGGGATACACCGGGATACACTAAGAGATTTTGTCTGATTTCAAGAAATACCTCTCCGGTTATCTTCAACCCACTCTGTTGCAATAGGTTGTAATTAGGCAAAATACTACCCGCCAGGGAATTTTCGATAGCCATAAGACCTGCATCCACACCAACACCTGCTTCAGTCATTTTGATTACTGACCTGAATGTAGTACAGGGAACCACTTCCACCTCTGACCCCCAATATTTCCTGGCAGCCATTTGATGAAAGGACCCTTCAAAACCTTGTATGGCTATTCTCTTCTTCATAACACAAAAAAAATCCCGACCTTTTCAAGACCGGGATTCGTATTCAAAAATTAAATGGTTATTTAAATATTTTGACAAATGAAACCCGCTCTGCTTTTAAAATAAAAGAAGAAAAAGCCAAAATAATATTGTACTGCGGAGTTCATCACGGCAGCAAATATAAACATATATCTGATTTTCCAAAAAATATTTTTTCATAACAAAGAGGAAACAAAATTTTTAACCATATCCCTGATCCTCTCTTCTGACTCTTGTAATGCCTCGATAAACCTGCTGCCTATAATAGCGCCATCTGCATATTGACATACCTGGTCAAAATCCGCTTTACTCCTGATCCCAAATCCGGCTAATAAAGGGTTGCGGAGCCCGGCCCCCTTCATTTGGCTGAAATAGGCTTTCTGCTGTTCATCAAATAAAAGGGTTTCCCCGGTTGTACCTGATGCCGTTACCAGGTATAAAAAAGCATTGCTCAGCTCATCAAGTTCATGCACACGCTCCATGCTTGTTTGAGGAGTAATGAGAAAGATCATTTGCAAATCATAAGCAGCCATTAAAGGCTGCCATATGGCTTTATATTCTGTCACAGGAAGATCCGGCACGATAAAGCCATCAATACCACATGCTGCAGCATCCCTGCAAAACCGGGCTATCCCATACTGCAGCACAGGGTTAATATATCCCATCAGAATAAGCGGCATTTGCGTTTGCTTTCTAACTGTTGTCAATTGCTCCAACAATAAAGCAATGTTCATGCCGTTATTCAAAGCTTGCCGGCTGCTCTCCTGGATTACCGGCCCGTCAGCTAAGGGATCAGAAAACGGGATTCCTATTTCTACCATGTCCACACCACATTGATCCAGAGACAACAATACCTCCACTGTATCGGTCAACCGGGGGAATCCGGCAGTAAAATAAACAGAGCAAATCCGCTCTTTCTTATATTGAAATAATTTTTGTATTCGGTTCATGAAATAAGGGTTGAATAGTTTATTTAATGATGTGCCTTTTCTATATAAACAGCCAGATCTTTATCTCCTCTCCCGGACAAGCAAATAACAATGATATCATCAGGTTTAAACCGCACCTGATTCAATGCGGCCAGGGCATGTGCAGACTCAATAGCAGGAATGATACCCTCCAGCCGCATCAGCAGATAAGCCGCATCCAGAGCTTCCTGGTCTGTCGCGTGTAAAAAGGCGGCCCTGCCCGTAGTAAATAAATGAGCATGCAAGGGGCCTATACCGGGGTAATCCAAGCCCGCAGAGATGCTGTAAGGTTCTATAATCTGCCCATCGTCCGTCTGCATCAACAGCGTTTTACTGCCATGAATTACCCCAGGCCTGCCCACTGCGGTAGTCGCTGCAGTTTTACCGGACTGCAATCCTTCTCCTGCAGCTTCCACAGCAAATAACCGTACCTCCTCTGCTTCCAGGAACTGGAAAAAGGCTCCTGCAGCATTGCTCCCGCCGCCGACACAGGCAATAACTGCATGAGGATTGCATTGCCCGGTTTTCGCCAGCAACTGAGCCGCGATCTCCTTACTGATCACACTTTGAAAATAGGTGACCATTTCCGGGTAAGGATCTGGACCGATTACGGATCCAATAATATAATGACTGGTATCGGGATACCGGATCCAATGACGGATGGCTTCATTGGCAGCATCTTTAAGCGTTTTATTCCCGCTCATTACCGGCACTACCTTCGCACCCAGCAGCCGCATACGTTCCACATTCGGTTGTTGCCTGGCTATATCTGTTGCCCCCATAAATACCGTACAGGTCATATCCATCAGGGCACAAACAGTAGCGGTAGCAACGCCATGCTGTCCGGCTCCGGTTTCCGCTATGATGTGACGCTTACCCATATGCCGCGCCAGAAGAATCTGCCCGACTGTATTGTTGATCTTATGGGCGCCTGTATGATTCAGGTCTTCCCGTTTCAGGTAAATACAACATTGG
>CAZFKK010000443.1:0-2636 GCA_964519735.1 uncultured Taibaiella sp. | reverse complement strand
TTTACTCCTTATTCATGGTGCCGGCGGATTTCAAAATTTTCTATATCCTTCCGGATACTCATCAGGTAATCGATATCATCATAACCCTGCAGCAGGCATTCTTTTTTATAGGGACTGATGTCAAAGTATTCGCTATCGCCGGTTGCGATGATGGTTAGGGTCTGTTCTTTAAGCTGTACCTCAAGCAGGGTGCCGGGATCGGTATGTAGCTGATGGAATAGCTGTTGCAGGAAGGCGGCGCTGACCTGTACCGGGATCAGGAAATTAGTCAGGGCGTTGTTGCGGAAAATATCTGCAAAGAAGCTGCTGATGACCCCATCGAATCCATCAGCCTTAAGGGCCCAGGCCGCATGCTCCCTGCTCGAACCACAGCCGAAATTTTTGCCTGCTACCAGGATCTTGCCTTTATAGGCAGGCTGATTAAGTACAAATTCCGGTTGCACTGCCTGTCCGGCATCATAACGCCAGTCATAGAAGAGGTGCTTCCCGAATCCCTCCCGGTGGGTAGCTTTCAGAAACCGTGCCGGGATGATCTGATCGGTATCCACGTTTTCCAGGGGTAAAGGGACGGCTGTAGATAAGATCGTGTTGATCGCTTTTGTATTCATAATTACTGCTATTATGATTAATTAATGTCGCTGGAAGTTTCCACGATTACGCCTGCAATAGCCGCTGCTGCTGCGGTCAAAGGACTGGCAAGCAGTGTTCTTGACTGGGGGCCCTGCCGGCCTTCAAAATTCCTGTTGGAGGTGGAAACACAATACTTCCCTGCAGGTATTTTGTCCTCATTCATGGCCAGGCAGGCAGAACATCCCGGCTGGCGCATTTGAAAACCAGCGGCGTTAAATATCTTGTCCAGGCCTTCCTTTATCGCTTGTTTTTCTACTTGTTTACTGCCGGGAACGATCCATACGGTCACCTCTGCAGCTTTTCTTTTGCCTTTGACATAGGTGGCTACTACCCTCAGGTCTTCAATCCGTGAATTCGTGCAACTGCCGATAAAGACATAATCAATCTTTGTCCCGGCTATTTTTTGCCCCGCTTGCAGCCCCATATACTTAAGGGCGTTGTCAAAATTGATTCTTTCTTCTTCCGGAAGATCCCCCGGATCCGGGATATAGCTGTTGATCGCTATGCCCATACCCGGGTTGGTGCCATAAGTGATCATAGGCGAAATGTCCGCGGCATCAATGCTTACCTCCCGGTCAAATACGGCATCTTCATCGGTATATAATTGGGCCCATATTGCCCGCTGGGCATCAAAGTCTGCTGCTGTGGTGTTCACTTTATCTTTTAAATAGGAATACGTCACTTCATCAGGAGCGATCAATCCTCCCCGGGCGCCCATTTCAATGCTCATATTGCAGATGGTCATCCTGGCTTCCATAGACATATTACGGATCACGGAGCCTGCAAATTCAATAAAATAGCCGGTAGCGCCGTTAGCGGAAAGCTGTGCTATGATATGGAGAATAATGTCCTTGGGGAGTACCTGCTGCTTTAAGGTCCCATCAATGGTAATGCGCATCAGCCTGGGCCGGGTTTGGAGTAAACATTGGGTAGCCAGGACCATTTCTACTTCACTGGTGCCGATACCAAAGGCGATACAACCAAAAGCGCCGTGCGTACTGGTGTGGCTATCTCCGCATACAATGGTCATTCCGGGTAAGGTAAGGCCGAGTTCAGGTCCGATCACATGGACAATACCGTTAAACTCATGCCCTATGCCGTATAACTCGATATGATGTTTTTCGCAATTTTCAACCAGTTGGCTGACCTGCAACGCTGATAACTGATCCTTTATCGGCAGATGCTGATCCAGGGTAGGGATGTTATGGTCGGCAGTAGCCACTACCTGTTGTGGCCGGAATACGGGGATTCCCCTGGCTTCCAGGGAGCGGAAAGCCTGCGGAGAGGTGACCTCGTGAATAAAATGCCGGTCAATATATAAAACAGAAGGTCCGTCGGGAATGGACCTGACAATATGTTGCTCCCAGATTTTCTCAAATAATGTTTTGCCCATCGGTTTAATTTGATCAAAATTTCTGTGCATAAATATACTATTTATAGCCTTACAAAACCTGAAGTGTCCGGACCAGTTGGTGTAAATCTTCGTCAAGTACCTCTTTTTGCTGATCTGCCTTATTCAGAAATTGAAGATAGATAGCATCCATATCATTCCGGTCACAGGCATAACCCAGTTTTAACAGCCTGTAAGCAAGGGCAGAGCGACCGCTTCTTGCCGTCAGCACGATCTCAGAACCTGCGGCGCCTACCTCGGCAGGATTGATGATCTCATACGTCTGGGCCTCTTTAAGGAAGCCGTCCTGGTGGATACCCGAAGAATGAGCGAAAGCATTGGCGCCTACAATAGCCTTATTGGGCTGTACGGGCATACGCATGGTGTCCGCTACGAATGTGCTTACCGGGTTTAATTGTGTCGCATTGATACCGGTGAAAAAGCCGAGATGCTTATGTTGTTGTAAGATCATAACCGCTTCTTCTAAAGCCGTATTTCCTGCACGTTCTCCAATGCCGTTGATCGTACATTCTATTTGTCTCGCACCCTGTAAGACCCCGGCAATAGAGTTGGCAGTAGCTAGTCCGAGGTCATTATGACAATGGCAGGAAACAAC
>CAZFKK010000442.1:0-2639 GCA_964519735.1 uncultured Taibaiella sp. | reverse complement strand
AAAAGAGGAAGATGTAGTGGAACAATGGTGCTTGAATCTGATCAGGAAAAACAGATTTGTGGGATAGAGTCCGGCTCCCTGGAAAGTTAACGGGAATATGCCGGTATAGGCAACATTAAGCTATCAAACAAGCATTAGGTGCTTAAGCACGTCTAGAAGCTATATACCTACCTGCTCCTAAACCTGCAGTACAATGAAGGTTAAATTAAAGGAGAAAAACTTAGTTTGGATATTTTTGTATCATGTGTTGCTTATTACGGCTTCACAACTAATTCCTGGGTATACTTATAAAACATTAGTCGGGGATACCCAAAAATTCATAAAAAATGGTGTAGATAGCATTGAAATTGTGGCAACAAACTCATTGTCGACAGGAGGATAATAAACAACTTAAATAGGTAAATTCACAAATATGAAATGCATCTTATTGGGTCTGCTGATTTTTGCTTCCTTTTCCTTCACCAAAATTCCGAATGAAGATGGCCCTGTAACCTTAGAAAATGAAGGTGCATGGAAATCAAATTTTAAGAATGAGGTATTCAAGAAAATTCTCTATAAGATGTACGGTATAGATATTATTACCTGCTGCTTTTCCAAAGATGCCTCGAGTACCGCTAACTGGGATTGGCTGAACTATGATTCCTTAACAGAAAAAAGCATAGCGGAAATCGTTGATGTATTCATGACCGAGCATTCTATAGGCGGAGAGATCGAAGGGGTTCCGGTTAAATTGAATTTTGCCTTAGCATTCCGGATAAGTCAGGAACTGGATTCGCTAACGGGAATACATTATAAGCGGTATCAAAGAGATTCTACAATTAATTCAGAAGCTTACTATAATAATGATAATCGCTAAATTAATTGATTAAGGCTGGGGCAGTTCATTCATAGTCACTACGACTCCCCATGGTTAAAAGGTTGCCAGTTCGTATCGTGATGGCATTATTGTCGAAGCTTTTTGGTGCGGGACAGCTCACCACGAAAAGTGGGGAAGAAACGCACATTTACTAGATAAATCCTATGAAATGGGTTTATTCTGTTACAGAATTTGCCGAAAAATGGGTTTATTATGTGACAAGTTTTGCTAAAAATGGGTTTATTATGTGACAATATTTAACAGAAAATGGGTTTATTTTGTTACAAAAAGGCTTAAATTTGCTTTTCCGGTTGGGGATGCATAAACCTATTTATATATGGAATTTAAGCGGGAAGTAGCCCATTATTTGAAGCAATGGAAAAGCAGCAACAATCGTAAACCATTGATTATTAGAGGTGCCAGACAAGTGGGCAAAACGACACTGATCCGTAGCTTTGCCCGGAATTATGAGCATGCGATCACTTTAAACCTTGAAAAGCCAGGTGATCGCCGGTATTTTGAAGAATTTGATGAGGTGAAAGTGATTTTAGAAGCTTTGTTCCTGGCCCATAATATACCTTCTAAAGGGATCAGTCATACGCTGTTATTTATTGACGAAATACAGGAAAGTCCTAAAGCGATACAATTGTTACGGTATTTTTATGAGGAGTTGCCCCAGCTTCATGTAATTAGCGCAGGCTCACTTTTGGAATTTGCTATCCATAAAATACCCAGCTTTCCTGTAGGAAGGGTTGAGTTTTTATACCTTCATCCACTTAGTTTCCCGGAGTATTTAGAAGCAACGGGTAAAACGGAGTTAAAAGCACATTTGCAATCCGTACCGGTAAAACCGGTAGCACATACGTTATTGATGGAAGCTTTTCATCGTTATGCCATTATTGGCGGCATGCCTGAAATAGTGAAAAGAGATGTGCAACAGGATAGCCTTTCTGATTTGCCAAGAGTTTACGAGAGCATTTGGGGGACTTATAAGAATGATGTGGAGAAATATACGGCAAGTGACCCGGAAAGAAAGATAATCAAACACTTGATGGATACCGCACCCTTATACCTTGATGAACGTATCAAGTTTCAAGGATTTGGAAATTCCAATTACCGCTCCCGGGAGGTAAGCGAAGCCTTCAGGATACTCGGTGATGCAAAGATCTTAAACCTTATTTATCCGACAACCGACCTGCTTCCACCTTTAAAAGCAGACTTAAAGAAATCGCCCCGTTTGCAGTTTTTAGATACAGGTCTTGTAAATTATGCCTTGAACATCCAGGCAGAAATGCTGGCCATGAATGACCTGAGCAATGTCTACAGGGGGGCGGTAATCCCTCATCTGATTACACAAGAACTGATTTCGCTCCAAAGTATAGCGATGCATACGCCCAATTTCTGGGTAAGGGAAAAGGCGCAGTCCAATGCGGAGGTTGATTTGCTGTATACCCATCAAAACATGGTGATTCCTATAGAAGTGAAATCAGGAAGTACGGGAAGCCTGAGGTCCCTTCATCAATTTATTGAGGCCTCGGATCATCCTTATGCTATTCGTATGTACGCCGGGGCCTTCGGCGTAGAAAAAGCAATTACACCAGGTAAAAAGCCTTACATACTCCTGAATTTGCCCTATTATCTGGGTACAGCTTTGCCTGCGTATAGTGAATGGCTGGTGCAACAAGAAGTGTAATCCTTAGTGTGTCTGACGGGTCATAGACTTTCTCAACTTGTAAGACACTTTTCCTTTACGCCACTGAGTTTTTAAGTGACGCCACTCACC
>CAZFKK010000441.1:0-2644 GCA_964519735.1 uncultured Taibaiella sp. | reverse complement strand
CCTGATCCTCCGTAGGAATAAATCCGCCAGGCAGCAAGGTGCCCATCCCCCAGGTTCCCAAAAAGAAAACAGCCAGCAGTGCCAGGGTCAAACCCCGTCTTCCGGCTGTTCGGCCTAACAAATGCTTATACCTGCCCGTTGTTGCATCGAATTTCCTGTTAAACCCTATAAAAAAGCGATGCACAGGATTAGCTTTGTTCATGGGTCCCTGATGCTTCAGCATCAAAGCACATAAGGCCGGCGTAAGCGTCAGTGCATTAATACCGGAAATAACAATAGCAATAGCAAGTGTCAGTGAAAACTGCCTGTAAAAAACACCTACAGGCCCGGACAGGAAGGCTACAGGGATAAATACGGCAGACATAACCAGGGTAATCGCAATAATAGCGCCCGTAATCTCTTTCATTGCGGCAACTGTAGCTTCCATTGCGGGAAGATGCTCCTCTGTCATTTTTACATGCACGGCCTCTACAACGACAATGGCATTATCTACTACAATACCTATAGCCAGGACTAAGGCAAATAAGGTAAGCAGGTTGATGGAAAACCCCAGCATGAGCATAAAAGCAAGCGTACCGATCAAGGCAACAGGTACGGCCAGTACAGGTATCAGTGTGGATCTCCAATCCTGAAGGAAAATAAATACAACCAGAGCTACCAATAGAAAAGCTTCGATCAGGGTTACTAATACTTCGCTTATAGAGGCATCCAGGAAGCGGGAAACATCATAAGCCAGGTTATATTCCATTCCCGGTGGGAAAGAACGCTCCTTCAGGTCGCCCATCCTGGTTTTTATATTCTGAATCACTTCACTCGCATTGGAACCCGGCCTTTGTTTTACCATGATGGAAGCAGATGGCTTGCCATCTGTTTTGGAAACCATTCCATAGCTCATGGATCCGAATTCCACATCAGCAACATCAGACAGCCTGAGTATGGAGCCATCAGCTTCTGCTCTTAAAGCAATCTGCCTGTATTGTTCAGGTTCAAAGAACTTACCGGTATAGCGAAGTACATACTGTAACACCTGTTGTTCTTTTCCCGAATTTTCACCGGTCTTCCCGGGAGCTGCCGCCACATTCTGATCTTGTAAGGCTTTAATTACATCATCTGTGGCAATATTATAGGCCAGCATCCGGTCAGGTTTCAGCCAAACCCGCATGGCATATTCCTGTTGCCCCATAATTTCAGCACGCCCTACCCCCTCAATTCTTTTAAGTTCCTGTAAAATATTTATATCCGTGAAATTAAAAATAAATTGTTCATCCATGGTCGTATCCGTACTCGTAATATTGAGGTACATCAGCATACTGTTTACTTCCTTTTCTGTAGTTACACCGGCTTTGATAACTTCTTCAGGTAACTCATCCAGAACGGTGGTTACCCTGTTCTGAACATTTACAGCTGCCTGATCCGGATCTGTACCGACCTCAAAGAAAACCTGGATCATAGTTACCCCATCGTTACCGGTAACAGTGGCCATATACGTCATTCCGGGAACGCCATTAATAGCCCTTTCCAAAGGCAATGCTACAGCATCTGCAGATACTTCCGCATTAGCACCGGTATAACGGGCGGTAACCATAACGGAAGGCGGAACAATATCGGGAAACTGGGTAATAGGAAGCTGCAGGAGTGCCAGAACGCCCAACAGGGTTATGATTAAAGAGATAACTAAAGACAAGACAGGCCGCCTTATAAATGTTTCAACCATTATATAAAAGATTTGACTACTGCCCCGGAAAATCAGGGCAATAAAATAGCAACAGGAATAGCTATACCTCCTTGTCCGCTAAGAAAAATAAAGAAAATATTATTTAAAATTGTCTCGTTTCGGGTTTGATCTTCTCCCCATCCCGGATGGATTGTATGCCTTCATATACAATATGCTCCTTACCCTTAAGGCCGGAAGTAACTATATAATAATCGGCAATCCGCTGCGTTGGATGGATCATCTGCATCTTTACGGTTTGATTTTCCTGCAACACATACACGAAGTTTTTGTCCTGAATTTCGAATACTGACTTTTGGGGTATCAACATGGCGTTGAGTACCGGCCGGGAAAGAAGCAACTTCCCTGATGCGCCATGTTTTAAAAGAAGTTGAGGATTAGGAAAATGAACTTTAAAGGCTATAGAGCCGGTTGCTTCATCTATTTCACTTTCTGCAGCCGCCAGTTTTCCAGAATATGCATATACAGAACCATCGGGAAGGATCAACTGAATATCCGGGTCTCCACCCTGATCTCCGGATTGGATCCAGTGAAAGTATTCCTGCTCCGACAAGTTGAAATAAGCGTATACAGATGTTAAATCAGAAAGTGTGGTTAATAAGGAGCCATGGGCCAGCAAACTACCTTCTTTTAAAGGAATACGATCGATAATACCATCAAAAGGCGCATGTATAGCTGTATAAGCAATTTGTTTGTTGACGGCGTCCATCTCTGCTTTGGCCATTTCAACTTTAGCCAGCAAGGCCTGGTGCCTGGCCTCAGCTAATTTGAACTCAGTATCTGATATCACTTTTTTGTCTACAAGCAGCGCAATCCTGTCTGCTTCCAGATCCGCAACCTTCGCCTCCGCCTGGGCACTCCTGAAGGCGGCAGTTGCTTTACTCAATTCGATACGCAGCGCTGCATCATTTA
>CAZFKK010000440.1:0-2645 GCA_964519735.1 uncultured Taibaiella sp. | reverse complement strand
GGCGCCCCGGTTGACAGAGGGTAGTTTTGAAGGGCCTTGCATGCCGGCATCGAGCAAACGATGTGCTCCCGCAAAGGTAATGTACCCGCCTACTGTGCCGCCTACTATGGTTAAAACTGCCCCAAAGCTGAATTTGCTGGGATTGATCGTTCTTATCATGGCCTCAGCTAATGGCGGCTTACTGACATAGGCGATGTACAGAGTCAGCAGGATCATCAGGAGACCTAATACTTTTGCAAAGAGATCCATCATCTTACCCGCTTCTTTATAGATGAATATGCCTATGGCTATCAAAGCACTGATCAATGCTCCCTGTGGTATGCTGATGCCGAACAGGACATTAAGCCCGAGGCCGGCCCCCGCGATATTCCCTATATTAAAGGCCAGGCCACCTATGAACACAAGAACGGATAACAGGTAGCCCAGTCCTGGTAACACTTTATTGGCAATATCCTGGGCCGGTTTACCCGATACAATAATCACCCGCCAGATGTTTAGTTGAGCAACGGCATCCAATAAAACAGAAAGTAAAATGACAAAGCCAAAACTGGCGCCAAGCTGTGCGGTAAACACTGCGGTCTGGGTTAAAAAGCCGGGACCAATGGCTGAGGTTGCCATCAGGAAGGCGGCTCCTAATAAAACACTCCAATTGTATTTTTTCATTGTGGTGTAGGCGTTTGAATGTGGATACCTGCTGTGGTCAATGTTTGATGAACCAGGGCTGCTAATTCGAGGGCATAGGGCGTGTCTCCATGCAAGCAGAGTGTTTCTGCCCTGATGGGAATGATTTTTTGCTGCAGGGACAGTACCTGTTGCTTGCTGACCATCATCAGGACTTGGTCCTGGCATTGCCGGAGATCAGGTATCGCGGACTGTTCCCCGTTGCGCGGTGTAAGTGATCCGTCATCCTGGTAACTGCGATCAGCAAACACTTCTGAAGCCGTGGCCATTCCTTTATTCTTTGCTGCATTGATCATTTCACTCCCCGAAAGGCCGTAAATAATTAAAGAGGAATCAAAATCATATACCGCTGCTGCAATGGCAGTAGCCAGTTGGATATCCCAGGCAGCTCTGTTATACAGGGCGCCGTGGGCTTTAACATGGTGGAGCTTCCCACCGGCTGCCTTTACAAAACCATAGAGTGCTCCCACCTGGTACAAGGTTATCTGGTAGGCTTCCTTAACGGAAATGTTCATATCCCGGCGGCCAAAGCCCTGAAGGTCAGGGAGCCCGGGATGTGCGCCTATAGCTACTCCTTTTTTAATGGCCATAGCTACCGTTTGCTGCATCACGCTGTAATCACCTGCATGAAAACCACAGGCAATATTTGCCGAAGTAATGTAATCCATTAAAGCGGCATCATAAGGCATTTTATAAATGGAATAGGATTCCCCTAAGTCACAATTGAGATCTATTGATGGTCCCATCATGCGGTCAGATATTTGTTTTCTATAGTTTTGGTAATTTGATGCAATTGTATTTCCTGGTCAATATAGTGTTTTTCTGCTTCATCCAGGCTTATATTTTCAAAATTAAATGGATCATTTTGCCTCAACTGTGCACATAAAGGCAGGTCAACCGCTATGACCTGGGCTATCCGGGGATAGCCTCCGGTGGTTTGACAATCTGCCATCAGTAAGATCAGGCTTCCCTGACCGGTCACCTGGATGGTGCCAGGGGTGACGGCTGTAGAAAGTAGCTCGCGGGTAGCCACCCGGTTCATCAGCGGGCCTTCCAGGTGATAACCCATCCGGTTGCTTTTCGGACCTAAGCGGTAGGCGGCAGCCGGGAAACCGTTTCTTGATGGCGTATCGAACCAATCCCATTCTCTAGCCGTAATGACCCTTATTTTTTTCCTGTTTTTGGGCAACAGATGGGCTCTGGCTACCTGCCATAAAGGATAGCTGATTGTTTTTCCTTTCAGATCAGACAAAATTTTTTGGGATACTTTACTTATTTCAGGGGACGCGGACAGTATATCTTTTGGCCGGAGCTGTCTTCCCTGGTAACCCCCAAAGCCGGCCGTCAGGCAGGTACTTTTGCTGCCCAGGATCTCCGGTAGCGCCCAGCCCCCGGCAATAGCCAGGTAAGAACGGCTTCCTATGGGATTTTGCTCGAGCGTCAGGCGGGTGCCGGAAGGGATGAACAGCGGCTTACCTTCAGGCAGCATTGCCACTCCGGCTTTTAAACAGGCGCCATCTCCTGCCCAGCCTATCAATAAGTCTGTTTCGGCAAGCAGGACGGCACCATGATAGGTAAATTCAATAACCGCATCATGGTCCGCGTTACCCAGGGCTTTATTGGCTATTCTCGCCGACAGGGTATCCATAGCTCCGGACCGTGGCACGGCTAAAGAATAGAAATGATGCCGGCCAAGGTCCTGAACGGTACTTAATAAACCGGGTTTGATGATCTGTAAACGCATTCGTATTACTTAAGTCTTTCAAATTCTATAAGGTCTATACTTTCAAAACGGACATGATCTCCGGCTTTGAGCAGGGAGGGCTCCTCACGATCCGCATCAAAAAGTTGAAGGGGTGTTTGACCGATGATCTGCCAGCCTCCGGGTGTCTGCAAAGGATAAATTCCTGTTTGCTGGTCCGCAATGCCTACCGCACCTGCCGGTATCCGATCCCGGGGGATGG
>CAZFKK010000439.1:0-2648 GCA_964519735.1 uncultured Taibaiella sp. | reverse complement strand
TCCGGGAGAAGGTACGACAACGATAATAGAACTTTATAACTGAACTTCTTTATGCCGAAGATATTAGTTTCTTTACTGGATGACCATCCCCTGATCCTTACCGGTCTGCAACAGTTGCTGCAACAGGATCCGGATATAGAGATAGGGGGACTGTATGCAACTGCGGATGCTTTGCTCCTCGATTTTGCGAAACATTGCCCCGATATCTTACTGCTGGATATCCAGATGCCTGAGCTATCGGGAGATGAACTGGCGTTGATCCTGTCTAAAAAATATCCCCAGGTCAGGATTATTATTCTGTCCAACCTGGATTATCCCTATTATATTAAGAATCTGCTGCAGTATGGTATTATGGGGTATCTCCTGAAATCTTCCGCCAAGGAAAAAGTGATCGCCGCGATTAAAGCGGTATATGCGGGCGAGCAATATATTGATGCGGAGGTAGCTGCGAAGGTCATGGAATATAAACGGTCCCTGAAAATGCAGCAGACCCAACCCCTGTTACTGACCAAAAGAGAAAAGGAAATCCTGCAACTGATAGCCAGGGATTATACCAGCCAGGAAATAGCAGAGGAGTTGTACTTAAGTAAACGGACCATTGATACCCACAGGAACAGTCTGTTGCTGAAACTGGATGTGAAAAATTCTGCAGGCCTGATCAAGAAGGCGATGGACCTGGGGTTGTTGAAATAAGGATTTCCCGCTTATGACGTCCACTCCAGCAGAGGAGAGATACTATGATTGCCCTGAAGACCACCCGTATGTAGAGCAATAATATGACTTCGGGCGGGAAATTGATGTAAACGGATAAGATCCAGGAGCCCGGCCATCATTTTGGCATTATAGACAAAGTCCAGCGGAATATGGTGGCGCCGATAAAAATCATTCATGAAGGTGATCAGTTCCGGTGTATGCCTGGCAAAACCTCCGAAGTGATAGCCGGTAACCAGGTGCCGGTTATGCCGCGCTTCGGGAAGATAAGGACGCATCTGATCCTCCAGGTAGCTTCCGCCTTTCATTACGGTAAATCCGGTCATGTGTATATCCGGGTCTAAAGCGCTGCGCAAGCCGGCAAAGGTAGTTCCGGAACCTACAGCAAGTGCTACATGGGTACAATCCGGCGGAAGATAACCCGCTATCTGCCCTGCACCGGCTCTGCCGGGTTCATTTTGTCCGCCTTCCGGGATAATATATGCCGGTCCGAACTGATCCCCGAGGGACTGAAGCCAGGCAGGATCTTCTTTTTGCTGGTATTGCTCTCTGCTGAGGTACACCAGTTGCATACCCAGCTCGGCGCAGTGTTGTAACGTTGCGGTGGGCCGGGCGGCTGCATGCAGGCCGCGTACCATGCCTATACTGTTAAAGCCATAAGCTTGGGCTGCAGCGGCAGTAGCGACCAGATGGTTAGAATGGGCGCCTCCGAAAGTGAGTAACGTTTCGAGTTGTTGACTTCGGGCTAATTGTACGTTTTCTTTGAGTTTGAACCATTTATTGCCGGAAATAACAGGGTGGATCTGGTCGAGACGGAGCAAGCCGAGGCGTACCTGGTGGGGCAACAGCCATTCCTGATCCAGGTAAGTGATATCGATAGGAACATCCGGGTTAATAGCCATATTCTTTCAAGTAGGTATCATTTTCCCGCCATTTGGGCCTTACTTTGACGAATAACTCCAGGTACACTTTCTTGTCCAGGAATTTTTCGATGTTTTCCCTGGCCTGTGTGCCCAGTTTCTTGATCATAGATCCTTTCTCGCCTAATAATATCATTTTCTGGGTTTCCCGGGTAACGACGATGTCTGCTCTTATTTTGGTGATATGAGGCAGTTCTTCAAAGGTTTGTACCAGCACGGCGGTATGATAGGGTATTTCCTGGTCGTACAGGGAATAGATCTTTTCGCGGACCATCTCTGAGATGAAAAACCGGGTGGGCCGGTCTGAGATGTCATCATCCGGGTAGAAAGGGGGTGCTTCGGGCAGAAATTTGAGCAGGGCCGGTATGATCTTTTTCGTATTGATTTTTTTTAATGCCGAAATGACCATTGTTTTATCGGGTTGGATCACCTCTTCGAATGCCTTTACGATGGCTTCCTGTTTTTCCTTATCCTTGACCAGGTCGATCTTATTGATCAGTAATATTTTTTTCGTCTTGAGTTTCAGGGAATTGATTATTGCGGCAAATGTTTCCGGGTTGTCGGAAACATCTACCATCAGTAGCGCAATATCCGCGTCTTCCACGGCACTTTTTACCTGCTGCATCATGCGGTTATGCAGTTTGTACTGCGGGTCGATGATGCCCGGAGTGTCCGAAAAAATGATCTGGTAGTTTTCCTCTGTAAGGATGCCCAGTATCCTATGGCGTGTGGTTTGTACCTTTGCAGATACAATGGCCAGATTTTCGCCCAGTAATGCATTCATCAGTGTCGATTTACCTGCATTGGGAGGCCCGAATATATTGACAAAGCCCGCTTTATGTTGTTGCTCCATAAGCAGACAAAGGTAGCACCTCCGGGGCATTAAATAATTAATATCCCTAAAAGTTTTGCAGAACCGAATGAGTGTATTACCTTTGCACCCTCATCGCGAGGTAGAGCAGCGGTAGCTCGTCGGGCTCATAACCCGAAGGTCCTAGGTTCGATCCCTAGCCTCGC
>CAZFKK010000438.1:971-2652 GCA_964519735.1 uncultured Taibaiella sp. | reverse complement strand
AGAAGGTAATGCATGGTTGCTCCATTTGCCGGTGAAAGCGCAGGCTTTTGGCGAGTGGAATATACCCCTGGGAGCATTGTACGTCTCCGGTCTTTATGGAAAAATAGATAATAATACAGGCAACTTGTATTTTGGCTCTTTCTATTCGAACAAGAAAAAGGGTAATGTGGAAGGAGTCCTTTACGGAAGCTATGAAAGATCATCCGGGACTTTCAATTTTTTGAAATCAATACCTTTTTCTCAAGATTTAAGGCAGGCTACGGATGACAGGTATAAGAAAAAGGCATTTAATGATTATGAAGTCAGAGATATAGTGATTAAAAATGATGGCGGCTTTATCCTGATCGCCGAAAATTTTTATATTACTTCCCGAACCGCTTACGCAACAGGGTTGGGAGGGTACTACTCCGGTTATGCTTATAATTCTCCTTATGCCAATATCCCGGTGACGGAATATCATTATGGAGATATTCTGGCTATCGACTACAATGAACAAGGGGAAAATCAGTGGTATAAATTTATCAGGAAAGAGCAATCTTCCCAGGAAGATGCAGGCCTTTTTTCTTCTTATATCATGCTTAATTCAGGCGCCTCTCTCGTCTTCCTCTTTAATGATTTCTCCCGCAACCGGACCTCTCTCAACCTGGCAGCCCTGGACGCAGCAGGGGAACTTCAACTGAAACGGCTGAGCGGAGGCAATATATCCACTATGGATTGGCTACCCAGGTCGGGAAAACAAACTGATGTCCGGGAATTGGTAGTGCCGTTAAGAAACAAGGGAAGCCTGAGTTTTGCAAGACTTGCATTTTAGAGTAGCAGCTCCCTTGCATTTTCAAGAGCTGCTTCGGAAGGTTCCGTACCTCCGATCATCTGGGCAATGGCATTAATACGATCTTCTTTATTAAGTGTACGAATCCTCGTTTTAATCTGTTTAGCCTCATCTTCAGTTTTATAGACATAATAATGCTGTGTCCCTTTCCCTGCTACCTGAGGCTGATGGGTAATACATAATACCTGGTGATAGGCGCTTAAGGAACGAAGTAAAATGCCCACTTGTTTGGCAGCTTCTCCGGAGATACCTGCATCAACCTCATCAAAAATAAGGGTAGGCAATTCCAGGGCTTTCGCTGTAAGTGCTTTGATACATAACATGATCCGGCTCAGTTCTCCTCCCGACGCTGTTTTTTGCACAGGAAGGAACTGACCGCTTTTGTTGGCATCAAACAAGAATGCAATATGGTCCTTACCGAAAGGGTTTAATGCTTCAGATGGGGTAAGACTGATTTGCAGTAAGGCGTTGGGCATACCTACCTGTTGGAGCAAATGATTGATTCTTTCCTCAAAAACAGGCGCTGACTCTTTCCTTTTATGAAAGAGGGTATGGGCAGCCTGTTCTAATTCCAGGGTATAGGCTTCCAGGGTTCTGCTTAATTCTTCCAGGATATTTTCCGTTGCATTTTGTTCCAGTAGCTCTGCGGATAATTGATTTTTCAATTGAATGAGCTCATCGGTAGTATTGGCGCCATGTTTCTTCAGGAGCCGGTATCCTGTATCCAGGCGTTCTTCCAAAGCCCGGAGCCGTTCAGGGTCAAGATCTACCTGGTTGTATAGATTATAGGTCTCCAGAGCGATATCTTTTAACTCAAGTAGGGCGCTTTCAAAGCGTTGTGCAAGCTCCCGG
>CAZFKK010000438.1:0-961 GCA_964519735.1 uncultured Taibaiella sp. | reverse complement strand
GGGTGGGGGGGAGTAGTTCAGAAAGGCCTTGTAATTGCTGGTGCCAGCGTTTTAATTCGCTGTTTAATGGCTGATCTCCCTCTTCCAAAGCATCATGTATTCCTTGTAAGCTGGATTTTATCTGCTCGGCATGTCCTAATTGCTTCAGATGTTGCGCCGCATCTTCTATTTCCTGAGGCTGAAAATCTGCCTGCTCTAATTCGTCAAATAAAAACTGCTTATAATCCGCTTCTTTTTTCCATTGCGCCTGATTTTCTTTTAATGCCAGGTATTCGCTTTGAAGGCGCTTGAATTGATGGTACTTATCCTGATAAGTGGTCCGTAATGGAATATTATCAGCGAAGGCATCCAGTACCATGTACATAAAACGTGTTTCTTCCAGGGCCCGGTGTTCAAACTGGCGATGGAGGTCAACTAAACCGGAGGTCAGCTCATTCAGTACGGTAAGGGTAACAGGAGTGTCATTAATAAAGGCGCGGCTTTTCCCGGAAACGCTGATTTCCCTGCGAATAATGGTGACGGGTTCTATGTCCAGTTCTTCTCTTTGTAGTAAAGCGATGAATTGTTTATTGTTTTCTGTCTTGAAATAGGCTTCTACCACACTTTTTTCATTGCGGTTGATCAGGACGGAGGTGTCTGCACGTTCTCCAAGTATCAAAGACAGGGCCCCGACAATAATTGATTTTCCTGCACCAGTTTCGCCGGTAATTACATTCAATTCTTCATCGAATGCTATATTCAGCTCATCTATTATAGCATAATTGCGTATATAAAGTTTCTGCAGCATAGTAGGATAGTACTGAAGCAAAATTAGTTTAATCTTCTTGTGTTTTTTCAAATTACTTTACCTTAGCCCGATAAATTTTATAAGGCTAAATTTGCCCCCGCTCCAATTAGGTTTCATGAAAATTAACCAAGCATTTTATGAATTGCGTCAAAAACTGACGGAAGATTACACTAC
>CAZFKK010000437.1:0-2659 GCA_964519735.1 uncultured Taibaiella sp. | reverse complement strand
CATAAACACAATCGATTCAGGAGGTTCATCAAGGTTTACTTAATATAAGATGAAGAGTTTGGGGCATCCGCATGGGCAGTAACATCTTTCCTTAGCCACTGCACACATTCTTCCAGCGGACTAAAAGGATTGGACCAGGAGCCATGTAAAGAAGTATTGGCGGTACCCAGTATCTGTACACAAAGCGTAACTACCTCATCTTGCATCGGAAGCTGAGGGGACGTAAAACCAGGCAAACTATCTACCTGATAGTCTTGTCCGGGAGGCACGGTTGTGTTGAAGATAAGGATATTCCTATCCTCCGATCCTGCAAGCAGGTATATAACCGTATCGCCTGCCCATAAGGATTCATCAGGGGAAATATTGGTAAGACGGAGCGACCAACGATGCCCCGTATCGTTATCCATCCCCTGGTTGCTATAAAAGGGGGCCACACTAAAATCAAGGGGAATAATGCGCTGGGCAAACGTGTCAATACATTGAAAGAATAGCCCAACCCACAATACTATTTTCTTCATGAAACAAAAGTATCCTGCTTCGATACATGGAATCAGTGGGAATTCTATCTTATTGACACAAGGGTTTTCCCTCTAAGAACATTGCCATACCCAACAGGTATCACCTTAACTAAAACCGGTTAAGACAGCCAACCTATTGGCTAACAACACTTAATCAAAACAAAGAATAGTTGCATGATTTTATCACGCATTTCCTTTAACTTTAGGAAGAATATTATGTAGGTTTACCCGGCAAAAAACTGTACTGCCTATGGTTCAATCTTACTCCACCCTCCGTTCTATTTCGTTCCTTCTAATCCTCCTGCTGTTCCCAGGCCATAAGCTTGTTGCGCAAAACGGGGAAACAAGAACCCTAAACCATAGGGATACGATCCACGTGTGGCAACAACTACAGCAAGCGGACCATCTGCAACATACCCTTCCGGACAGTGCGCGCCATCTAGCACTCCGGAGCCTGAAAACGAGTGAAGCGCTGCAATACAGCACGGGTTTGAGAAAGGCCTGTTTCTTATTGGGCATGATCGACAACAGGCGCCAGCAATTCGCCTCCGCGTTGCATTATATGCGTAAAATGTTGCCCTATTGTACCCCACAACATAAAAAGGAATTGTTTTACGGGTATTATGTAACCGGCTACATTTTGCAACAACAACCCAAACACAAAGAGGCCCTGGATGCCTACTCCAAAGCCTTATCTTACGATGCAGATTCTTTTCTGAAGGACAAATGCGGCATCTACTTCAACATGGCAGAAACCTTCTGCCAGTTGGAGGAATATCCCAAGGCATTAAACTACTACAAACTGGCCATCAACAAAGATGCCGGACTGGGTGATGATAAACTCAGCATGTTTTATGCAGGTAGAGGTCAGGTATACACCACGCTCCAGGAGTATACACTAGCCGAACAAGACCTGGACCAAGCCTTTCACTATGCCCGGAAGGCCGGCAACGCTACCGAACAGGTATGGACCCTGGCTTATAAAATGGAGCTATACCTAGCTAAAAAAGATAATCGAAGAGCGCTACAGGTCATCAAACAGGCGGAGCTACTGATGCACCGGACACCGCAAGTAGAGCCTTTGGTCCGAAGTAACTTTTATGTCAACGCCGGGGATATTTATAAAGAATTAAAGCAATATCCTGAAGCAGAAACGTACTATAAGAAAGCCCAGGCTAATGAAGAAAACAGCAAGATGGATAACCCCCATAACTATGCCGTAGTGACACATAAGCTATCCGACCTTTACTTCCAAACCGGGAATTACAAAGAGGCCTATACCCTTCATATGGTTGTCCATAACTTTCTCGACAGTACCCGGAACAACGAGGTAAAACAGGCCGCCAATGAAACGGAGATCAAATACCGGACAGCAGAAAAAGACAAACTCATTGCCGAGAAACAATTAAAACTAAAGGTACAGGAGGAAAACCTGCTCCGCCAAAAAATAGGTATCCTGGCAGGTACTTCCATAGCCATGCTGGCCATCTCCATCCTGGGCGCCCGCTACTTCTACAGCCGCCAGAAAAACAGGCGCCTGCTGACGGAACAAGAAGTGGTACGCCTGAAAGCACATATAGAAGGGGAAGAAGAGGAAAGGGCCCGGCTTTCCCATGAGCTGCATGACGGCATCAACAGCCAGCTCACGGCCCTGCACTCCTACATGCTGATGGTGCAACAAACCTACCCGCACCTGACGGAATCGGAAGTGTATGATCAAATGAAAAAGGTGCTGGCGCATACCGCCACAGACGTGCGCCACATCGCCCATAACCTGGCCCCGGATGAGCTGCGCTGCAACGGCCTGCTGCTCACCCTCCGGGAATTCTGCCATACCCTCTTCGCCGGCAGCAACACCCAAGCCACCGTGATCGACCACGGCGATATAGACAGCCTACCGATGGACCTCTCCCTGGCACTCTACCGCATCAGCCAGGAATGGCTGCAAAACATCAAAAAACATGCGGAAGCTACGGAGGTCACCCTCTGCCTCAAAAAGGAAGCCCGGCAGGTGAGCCTGGATATCGAAGACAATGGCAAGGGCATGCCCCAGGCAGCCAAAGGAACAACAAAGGTATCGGGCATCGGCCTATCCGGCATCAAAGACCGGGTAGAGGCCCTGAAAGGACAATGGAGCATCA
>CAZFKK010000436.1:0-2670 GCA_964519735.1 uncultured Taibaiella sp. | reverse complement strand
TTTTGGCATACAAGGTAATCGTATAAGTCCCGGGTAAAGAGTAAGTATGGGATGGGGTGGCTTCTGTAGAAAAAGGGCTGCCATCACCAAAATCCCATAAGAATTCCTGGGAGGAAACCGTGTTATTTAACATCTTAATATGATAGGGAGCACATCCGGTATCATTACCATTAATAGCTGCATCCAATTGGAAATTGGCAACAACGCCTGCAGCTTCAAAATTGAATTTGAAACTTAATATATCCTGGCCTCCATTAAGTTTTTTGGGAGCATACGCTCCGGGGGTTGTAGGGAAGGCAGCCGATGTGCCGTCACCTGCACTGGAACATACGGAATGGTATACAATACCTCCGGGATCCAGGCGGTTGACCCCAACATGAGTATGATCCACTGTTGTGCCAAAATAAGAGGCATAAAGTAACCCTGCGAAGTTAGGCTCCAAAACACAAAACCAAAAACTTTTCGCCGTGGCGTCTACCGCATCCGGAGTCGTAGGTAAGTTAGTATTATTTGTATTCAAACCGGTGACGTAGACGTTTTCACAAATATCGAGCAAAAATGAAGTAGGATAGTAGTTACTCCCCTGAGCCCGTCCTATCCTTGTAGAAGCCAGAGATCGCGTCAGATCAGGAGTTAATTTATCGATAAAAGCATCGCTATTAGCAATGGAATAGACTCCAGATGTAATCGGGTAATCTCCCAATGTCCGGCCCAGGATATAAACATTGTCATTTTTATCAATTTGCAAATTGATCACATGGTCTACCTTATCGGTACCAATGAAGGTGGATTGCAGGATCACACCTGTTTCCGGGTTGAGAATGGAAACAAAACCATCACAATTGCCGCCGGGAGGGGTAGGGTGGAGCACTCCCGGAGTTGTAGGGAAATCGGTACTTTTGGTAGAACCCACTACTACCAGATTACCGGCATTATTAAATGCAATACCGAAAATAGCATCTGTATTGTCTCCTCCCAGGTAAGAACTATATAATAATTGCTTACAATCAGGACTTAATTTAAAAATCACCCCGTCTGCGCCACCACGATTTGTTTTCTGCTGTGCATTGGCACTCATGGGAAAGTCAGATGATGAAGTACTCCCTACGACCCATATATTTCCGGCTTTATCTGTAAGTAATTCTACCGGACTGGTTGTATTCTGAGCACTCACATCTGAAAGGGTTCCATTGGAACTTACAGCAACCGGTTCGCTGGCTCCCCCGCCGATATAAGTAGAACCAATCAGTGCGGTGGCTGTTTTATTAAAATGGGCCACAAAAATATCATAGGAACCTATGCCGTTAATTGTGGAATCAAAACATCCTGTGGTTACGGGAAGGTTGGTAGAAGTAGTGCTTCCTACTACAATAAGTTCATCCTGCTCATTAACATACATAGCATGGGGGAAATCGGATGAAATCCCGCCATAATAAGTTGAATAAATCAAGGTTGATCCTAATGCATTGTATTTATTAACGGCCACATCTGTTGACCCCATAAAAGTAGATTGTATCGCCCCTTCAGTAACGGGCCAACCTATCCCGTAAGCATAAGCTCCTGCATACAGATTGCCTACAGCGTCATAGGTCGTCGTATTGCTATAGTTCGCTGCGGTTTTACCACCGCTATAGGTAGCAAATACCAGGACCGGATCTATGATTAAAGTGTAGGCAGGATTGTACCCTTCCGGTAATTCAAAACTAAGCAAGCCTTTGCTTAATCGATAATTGGATTTCACCAGGACTTCCTTGCCCTCAATGATCTGGTAAGTGTAGGGGGCCTGCTCTATAACTTCATTAACGGTGGTCTTTAGCCGAAGATGACCCTCCGGTGTTATTTCAGGCACAACACCACCAAATGACAATTTAATCTGACCGGGATTGGCGCCGGGGGCTACCATAAAATCATACTTTAAAGAAATGCCTTTGCTATAAACGGAGACATCAATCCCCTTGTACACATTTTGTTGGACTACTTTTCCATATAGACCTACATTTCCCGCCCACTTGCTGGGATCATTGCCCAGAAAATAGTTATGGTATTGTTCCCTTTTATCTGTTGTCGTATAGGTAATATCAGGATTGGCCCCCACAAAATTTACTTTATAGGCATGATGATGCACTATTTCCCGACTTAAATTGACGTTGGCCTTATGGCTTAATTCATGGATGCGTTCTAAATCCGCTTCATTAACATAATTGTACACAAAACCTTTAGGGGTTATAAACATAACTCCTCCTGGTAAATCGACTTTAAACCTGGCTTCAGGTACCCATTGTCCTTTATTTTCTATAAAATCAAGATTGGGTTCATGGGAAGGCTCCGGCATTGTAGCCATGACTTCATGTTTCAAAGCGAAAGAAGACTGAACGGCACCAACAAAAAGAATAGCGCCCAGGATATATCTATAAAACCTTATATTCATCAATTTATTCTTTTTGCAAAAAATATAATAAGTCTTGCAAAGTACAAAAAAAACAGATAAGAGCAAGGAACACTTTAAGCAATGTTAATCGGTATCGATGCCAGGCAGGTCTTTTTAAAAAAATACCTGCCTGGATGGCAATCATCCAGGCAGGCGCTTTTAATGCATAATTTCAAGTATTTATATCACCTGATCAAGGTTACATTCCCTTGTTTTTTGAACAGTACCCCTTTATCGGTTAT
>CAZFKK010000435.1:0-2684 GCA_964519735.1 uncultured Taibaiella sp. | reverse complement strand
CTCCTGAAGGCGGCAGTTGCTTTACTCAATTCGATACGCAGCGCTGCATCATTTATTTTAAACAATAATTGGCCCTGGCGAACCGACTGGCCTTCCTGAACAAATATTTTATCTAATAAGCCAGGCACCCGGGCATGTAATTCAACATTTTTCCGGGCCTGGATATCGGCAACATATTGTTGCTGCAAGAAAGTGTCTTTGGTAAGTACCTGTACAACAGGATAGGTTTTCTCGGAATTGTTGTTGGCAGTAGTGGCATTGCCTGAAGTACAGGAGCTATATATAATTACAGATACACCAAGGGCTAAAAAGCTTACTTTATTCATGATTTTGTTATTTAATGAGTATAAGATTCCCTATTCCCTGAAATAAACCGGGGAAAGCAAACATGGAGCGCATCCATTAAACTCAGAATAAATAAAGCAGAAATAAATACCCGTAACAACAGCTCTTTACAGGCTGAGCTACAGGTGGATCAAAAGTAGCCTTTGAAAGAAAGGTATAGAATAACTGTGTGCAATTTTGCCATAAGCCCGTCAGCAGCCCGGTATGAAGTTGCTGGAATGAGGCTCTTCTGTTGATCCTTGCCAGCTCATCATTGACCAGCTCCTCAGCAGAAGACAATTCAATAGACACGTCAACAGGATCTTCAATAACCTTACCGGAAACGACATCTTCAGTTACGAAAGTGCTTCCTGCCCAAACTGACGCCATACCCGTTGCCGGCAACTGCAGCAAAGCAATTGATGCAATTATGTAGGTCAGCAGTAATTGGACAAAGCTCCGCATCGCGTTTTGGATAAGAATAAAGAAAACGGCAAAATTCAACCCGCAAAATTAGTCAATAATTCTTAAGAGACAGATGTTCCAATTGTTAGTTTGGGGTTATTCGATGATATTTGGATTTGGATGATGAAGGTGCCTATGTACATCAAACTCAATACCGCTACTTACTCCAGCGCTTGCAGGATATCATTTAAGATGTCATCCTTATGCTCCAGCCCTACCGAAATACGGATAAGTCCCGGACTGATATGTACGGCCTGCCTTTCTGCTTCGGTGAGCTTGGCATGCGTTGTACTTGCAGGATGAGAGGCAATGCTTCTCGTATCTCCGAGGTTGGCAGTAAGCGACAACATATTTAAACGGTCCAGGAACAGGCGCCCTGCATCCAGGCCACCTTTCAATTCAAAACAAACGATGCCGCCGCCGCTCGTCATTTGCTTCCGGGCAATAGCATATTGTGGATGAGAAGGAAGAAAAGGATATTTCAGGGAGGCGATCTGCGGATGATTTTCCAACTGGCCCGCTATATACAAAGCATTAGCAGCATGACGCTCCATACGTACATCAAGCGTCTCCAGGCTTTTACTGAGTATCCAGGCATTGAAGGGAGATAAAGATGGCCCCATACTCCTGCAAAACAGGTAGACCTCATTAATTAAAGGCTTGCTGCCTGCTACCACACCCGCCAGTACCCTCCCCTGCCCGTCCAGCCATTTTGTGCCGGAATGAATGATCAGATCAGCCCCGAACCGGATAGGCTGCTGTCCGATAGGTGTAGCAAAACAATTGTCCACTACAAATAAAAGTCCGTGCTTTTTAGCCAGTGCGCCCAGAAGCTCCAGGTCGATAATATCCAGCCCCGGGTTAGTCGGTGTTTCTACAAAGATCATTTTGGTATTAGGACGGATAGCTGCCTCCCAATCTTCAGGCCGGTCTGCTGCAAAATAGGAGTATTCAATACCATATTTAGGCAGGTATTTACTCAATACGGTATGGGTGCTTCCAAATATGGCATTGCAACTCAGCAGATGGTCGCCTTGTTGCAACAGGGCCAGGAAGGTAGAGGATACCGCACTCATGCCCGAAGCTGTTGCATAAGCCGCTTCCGTGCCTTCGAGCGCAGCTATCTTATCCGTAAATTCGGTCACATTGGGATTTACAAAACGGCTGTAAATATTGGCCTCCCGCTCATCTGCAAAAGTAGCCCTCATCTCTTCGGCATTGTCATAACAGAAACTGCTGGTCAGGTATAGTGGAACGGAATGTTCCATTTCCTGGGTACGGCTGGCTTGAATACGAATGGCTTTGGTAATGGGATTCATGGTTAAATAATTTCAAATCATTGGTGAAACAATATTCATTCTTCAAAAACCGGGTAAGCAAAACGCTTCCTACCCGATCTTTACTGCATAACTTATCTTGCAACCCGCGCGCCGCAAGGTTTCTGCTACGGAGCAATATTTATCAATAGAAAGTGCCGCTGCCCGCTCGGCCTTATCCCGGTCAATCGTGCCTGTAAACAGGAAATCAATATGGGCCTTGATCCATAAAGCGGGAACCGTATCCTGCTCCCGCTCTGCGGTCACTTTAAGCTCAAAAGTATCAAAAAGCTGTCTTTGCTTTTCCAGAATAGAGACAATATCTATACCACTGCAGGTTCCCAGGGACATCAGGAGGCCCTGCATCGGGCGCACATTGCGGCTGACTGCCTCCCGTACTGGGCGCTCCACACCGTCAGGAACCGTCTGAAAATTAACCTGGTTATCCTGGCTATCGGTTGCAATAAAAGTATGGCTCAACAGATCGTATTTTATATGAATCTCCGGCATAAAATTAATTTTGCTGTAAAAATAAGGATCAAGCCATTCCTTTTGCGGAATAATTAAAAAGATTTCGTT
>CAZFKK010000434.1:0-2691 GCA_964519735.1 uncultured Taibaiella sp. | reverse complement strand
CAGGTGCTGGTTGAGGGAAAATTGCGTGAATACCTTTTCCTGGAGTGGTAGTTGATACTGGCCTATAAGTTCCCATCTTTGGGTATAAATACTTTCACCATAGATGCTATCGCTTCCCCGCCAGGCTTTGTTCCAGTTCATTTGCCCGCCCCATCGGTCTTCGTAAACATAGCGTGCGGCTATATTGGCGATACGGTTATGTTTCCGTTCAAAGTTCCATTTGTTGAATAACGAGATCCTGTGCTGCAAGGCGATGTCAGTGAAGCCATCCCCGTTTTTATCAAAAGGTTGCTGGTAGTTAAAATAGTTAAGCCCCAGCAGCATCTGGGCATATTTGCCTATACGTGATTTTAGCCCAAGGTCAGCCGTATATTCCCGCCAGCTTGTGGCCATAAGGTCTGCGCTTATTAATGGAGCATGAGTGGGCGTCTTTGTAATTACATTAATAATGCCCCCCATAGCCTCACTGCCGTAGAGTGAGGCTGCGGGGCCTTTCACCACTTCCAGTCTTTCTACCATACTATTAGGAATACCGCTCAAACCATAGACGGTAGAAAGAGCGCTTACTATAGGCATACCGTCGATCAGGACCAGGGTATAGGGCCCTTCCATCCCGTTGATATGGATGTCTCCAGTATTGCACACATTACAGTTTAGCTGCGGCCTGATGCCATTGATCATACCTACGGCTTCAAACAGGGATGGCGTAGGGTTTTTCTTAAAATAAGCAGGTGTAAAGACCTCTACGGGTATGGGACTTTCCGTACGGCTCACGGACCTTAGGGTGCCGGTGACCACTATCTCACCTATTACGTGTTCGGGTCTGAGCAAAACAGTGATTGCCTTGCTGGGTTCCGGTGTCAGGGTATCTGACTGGTAACCCGTATAGGCAAATACGATGCGCTCCCGGTCATCGGTGAGGTTAAGGGTAAAGCGACCCAGGTCATCTGTAAAGACTGTAGTATCTTGCCCCGGGCTAGAGACCTTTACCCTGTATAAGGGCTCCCAGGTATCTTTATCTTTTACTACACCCGATAATTGCCTTTCCTGTGCCGCCAGGGTCCCGCAACTGAATAATAAAATAAAGAAAAAATAACTCTGTTTCATCGCTTGTTGCATTTTACAGTGCAAAGAAACATAATTTTAGATTAATCTAAAAATCTTTTTTGATAAATATTTATTCTCTTCTGGGAGATCTTTTATTGTTCAGCAGCCGGGAGTGGAAAAGCAGGATGAATACTTCCGACAAAAATGTCTGCGCATTCCTGGTCTTTTGGGAAAAATACGAGCAGGCATCGGAAGCCGTGAACCGGGAAGGCATTATCCGCAATTACTCCCGGAAAAGGAAAACCGCCCTGGTATCCTCTTTTAACCCCGGCTGGGATTTTCTGAACAGCCGGTTATATGAGGATGCCCTATAAGGTTTTTTAATCTCCTCCTTCACTACATATTCTGTCTTAACCAGGTTACTCTTTACCTCTGTGATGCGGATAAGAAGGGCATCAGGTATTGGGTAATATCCGGTCAAAGGCCAGGCCACTGGACCCTTCCCCTTTCCCGGTTGTCTTATGGGAGCCGAACCAGACAAGAACCTTCCCGTTTTTCCAGCGGGTGCGTTGGTAGGATTGGTACACGACAACACCATCACGAGGCACTTCTTCTTCATAAACATAAAAGGGCAGTTTCTCTTTCAGGCCCTCCATCAGGAGCGTTGTTCTGGGGCGCACCTTATCGGGCTGTGCCGGGTCATGCTCCAGGATACGCGGCATGGCGGCACGCTGTAGCTGTACTTCCCGGGTCTGTCCCTCCAGGTGCACCGGGATGAACGGTATCCAGTGCTCCGGTAGCTGGTTCATGATCTCGTATCGAATCTTGGCCACCGGCTCAGGTGCTGGTATCGCAGGGGAAACAGGCGGTGGATGGGCTACGTCGATCAATCGTTGCAAATGCGTCCGGTATTGTGCCGCAGCGCCATTCCCTGTAACCGAAGCCCCATGTGGAAGAGGTACGATCGCTTCTATTCCCCATACCATATTGGCGATTTCATCACGTATGAACGCCACTTTTTCAAAAGGCTTACTTTCCTGTATCTTAGGAACACTGGGCAGTAGCAGCAAACTTGTATCTGTCGGTATGTCGTCATGCCCTTCTATATTAACCGCGAACATGTTCGAGCGATCCCAGTCTTCATCTGATCCGCGGCCGGACGCTTCAATCCAAAAATGCTCCCCAAAAACGTTGGATACGGACATCCCTCTTACTTTTGCAATCGTTCCAACAGGAAGGTCGAAAGGAATCAGGTACCAATCGTTAGCATAGATCAATCCGAACTCCATAAACATCAACTTCGCCAGTTCCTGGGTGCCCGGTTTAATATAGCTGTAGTTTATCTTACCATTCTCAAAGGCCCACCACCGGGTATTGGGCATGCCGTCGAAGGTTACCGGTGTGGGCAGCATCGTGCGGACGGACTTTCCCATGACCTCTTCCGGAAGTCGGGTGGTAACGGCTCCCAGGGAAGCTCCTCCTTTCTCGAAGTTGAAATGATACCAATCGAGATGGCCGTGATAATATTCTTTGGCCGAAAGTGTTTTTTCTCCGGTGGTTTCCGGTGCGGAGCATTGAAACTGGTATTCAAACCTGGAAGACTGCCAGGCATTGTCGTCTTGATCAAATGGCTGAAGAAACAGG
>CAZFKK010000433.1:0-2697 GCA_964519735.1 uncultured Taibaiella sp. | reverse complement strand
TCAACTGATCCCTACCTGCAGCAGGGTAGCGCAATTGTAAATTATCATCTGGGCATCCTGGGGAACCTGTCCCATTATCCTTTTACCTCTATTGAAGAAAAAATTGTGCTGGCGCAAGGGGAGTTATTATCCACTGCTTTATACCATACTTATCTGAAGGAAATAGGGGTACCGTCAGTACTGTTGCCGGCCCTGGATTTTATGAAAACAGATGAAGACAGTGAGCCGGTAATGGATTATATCGGGGAACGCATAGGCCCTCTTTTGGCTGGGCATCCTGAAAATAAACTATTTATTACCCAGGGTTATATTTGCCGTAATGCAACCGGTGATATCAGCAATTTAAAGAGAGGAGGCAGCGATTATACCGCTTCACTGATCGGTGCAGCCATCCAAAGTGAAGAAGTGCAGATATGGACAGATATTGATGGAATGCATAATAATGATCCCCGTATTGTAAAAGGAACTACACCTATTGCCCGGCTTTCATTCAATGAAGCTGCCGAGTTAGCCTATTTTGGCGCCAAAATATTGCATCCGCAAAGTATATTCCCGGCACAGAAATATGGAATTCCCGTCAGGTTATTGAATACAATGGATCCTCAGGCTCAGGGCACATTGATCACTATGGACAGTGAAAAGAATAAGATCAAATCAATCGCAGCAAAAGACGGGCTGACTGCTATCAGGATACAATCGAGCCGGATGCTTTTGGCCTATGGCTTTTTACGACGTGTATTTGAAGTTTTTGAGCGCTATAAAACTGCTATTGACATGATTACAACCTCTGAAGTTGCCGTATCATTAACCATAGATGACACGACTTATATTGATGAAATCATTGCTGAATTAAATGCGTTTGGTGCGGTAGATATAGATAACGAGCAGACTATTGTGTGCATTGTCGGGGACTTTGGGGCTGAAAAAAATGGTTATGTGGCCCGTGTATTGGAGGCTGTTAAACATATTCCCATCAGGATGATATCTTACGGTGGCAGTGATCATAATGTTTCATTGCTATTAAGAACGGAAGACAAAGTGGAGGCCTTGAGAAGTCTGCATAACCGGTTATTCTAACGATACAAATGCCCAACCAATTGTTTACCTGATTGATAAACCCTACCCATGTTTTCTAAAGACATTATTGCCCGTTTCCAGGAGATAGCCACTCCCTTTTATTATTACGACATGGATTTATTGCGGCAAACTTTGCAGGCCTGCAAAGATGCTGCTGCAAAACATGACTTTTCTGTACACTACGCCATGAAGGCGAATTTTAATTCGAGAATATTAGAAAACATAGGTGCCTATGGTTTCGGTGCAGATTGTGTTAGTTTCAACGAAGTGAAAACCGCGCTGCAACATGGATTTGCTAAAGAAGAAGTGGTTTTTGCCGGCGTAGGTAAGACCAATAAGGAAATAGCTGCAGCGCTGGATGCTGATATTTATTGTTTTAACGTTGAGTCCGTAATGGAGCTGAGCATTATTAACGACCTGGCAGCAAGTAAAAATAAGATAGCAAATGTGGCCATTCGCATTAATCCCAATGTTGATGCGCGTACGCATCATTATATAACAACAGGATTAGATGAAAATAAATTTGGCATTAACATGTGGCAATTACCGGATGTGGCTGCCACTTTGCGCACTTGTTCCCATCTTCATTTCCTAGGGATACATTTCCATATAGGGTCACAAATAACAGAGTTGGAAGTTTATAGAAGTTTATGCATTCGTATCAACGAAATGCAGCGCTGGTTTGAGGATCATGGATTTATGGTTAAAGTGCTCAATACTGGTGGTGGTTTAGGGGTGGATTACTACAATCCTGAGATTAACCCTATTTGTGATTTTGAAAGTTATTTCAAAGTGTTTAAGGATTTCCTGGAAGTCAGACCCGGACAGGAAGTTCATTTTGAGTTGGGGCGTGCATTGGTTGCTCAGTCGGCAACGCTGGTTTCCAGGGTACTGTATGTAAAGAATGGTTTGAAAAAGAACTTTTTGATATTAGATGCCGGTATGACAGAGCTAATCCGTCCGATGCTCTACCAGGCTTATCAAAAAATAGAGTATTTAACCAGGTCGGATAATTTAAGCTTTTCATCTATGAGCAAATACGATGTGGTTGGACCTGTATGCGAGAGCACAGATTGTTTTCAAAAGGACGTGGTACTTCCCGAATCGTTCAGAGATGACCTGATCGCAATTAGATCAGTTGGTGCATATACTGAAGTAATGGCCTCCAATTATAATTTACGGGATCGGGCAGAACGTGTTTATTCTGACGACATCAGTCTGCGCTAAACTCACCAAGAGAAAATAGCTTTGATAACAATTGGCTATAGCAACGTCCTCGGAATGTACGCGGCGTAACCGAATATGAAGCGGGACACATAGAAGGAGCAGAACATATTTTTGTGGGAGCCATTCCCGATAACCTGGATAAAAATCAGTAAAGATAAACAGGTAGTTATCCATTGCCAGACAGGCGACTGTTCGGCAGTTGCTTATTCCCTACTCGCTAAAAACTGTTTCAAAAACGTGAAGAATTTTTTGGGTGGAATGAAAGAATGGCTGACATCCGGAGGCAAAACAATTGCTTTCAAAGAGGCATCTTATGTTAGCGATTAATATAGAAATGAATAACTCTATTCAGTCAGATTCTTAAGTAAATATACTTTTTCACCAATCGCTTGT
>CAZFKK010000432.1:0-2698 GCA_964519735.1 uncultured Taibaiella sp. | reverse complement strand
TTGGTTTTTTGCATCCATTTATGATTCCCGTATCCTGTTCCTGACATTGGAGGGTGATATGGGACTATTAATGGATTACAGTGACAACTCCGAATTTGTATTGAGTATGGGTGGATTTCATCCTATGTTCAGTCCGCCGCCTTTGCCCTTTCCCAACCCGCGCAGGATCAGGATCGATGTATTGAGAAACGCCTTACAGCGCATCAGTGTAGAATGTTATTTCGCCGTCACTTCCAATACCGTTCAATTTGGGGCAAGGGCAGAACTGTATATAGGGCTTGCCGTAGTGGAGATAAGCGGACATTTCGCATTCGATGCCTTGTTCCAGTTTTCTCCGTTCAAATTTATCATCCAGCTCTCCTTCTCTGTCAGCCTGAAAGTTTTTGGTGTCGGGTTGTTCAGCATTCGCCTGGCATTGTCGCTGGAAGGCCCGACACCCTGGCGTGCTAAGGGAACAGGCACGCTGTCCATCGACCTCTGGCTATTTGAACTTGAAGTTTCCGCCAGCTTCGACATCACCTGGGGGGATGCACAAAATACGACATTACCATCGATAAAAGTACTTCCCCTGCTGGTTACGGAGTACGACAAAGTAGATAACTGGAAGGCAGCCTTACCCACGGGCAGCAACCTGTTTGTTTCCTTACGTTCCCTGGAAACCACAACAGGCACCCTGGTACTCCACCCTCTGGGCACCTTACAAATCAGCCAGCGTGCCGTACCCCTGAACCTGAAGATTGATAAGGTGGGTAACAGCAAGGCGGAAGACGGCAGCCAATTTTCGCTTAAAGTAGCCACAGCCGGTCTTAGCGAAACCGGGAGCAAGCCCCAGGAAAAATTTGCTATCGCACAATTCCAGGAGCTGAGTAATGACGAAAAACTGACCAGGCCTTCCTTCCAAAAATATGACGGCGGGTTGGAACTATCCGTTGCCGGTGCCCAGTATGGCGCCAGTAAAGCCGTTTGCCGGGTGGTACGCTATGAAACCGTGATCATTGATACGAATTTCAAACGTTTTGTGATCCACTTTTTCGCAACGGTAGCCACTTTGTTCCAACATTTCCTGAAAGGTGCTGCAGTGGGTAAGGCTAAAATTTCAAAGACCTATAAAAAGTCGATCGTACCTTATGAAAAGGACGACCGCATTAAAGTAGATCAGCAGCGTTATGTGGTGGCTCATCTTTCAGACAATAAGATGGTAGCTTCGGAAGCCGTATTTGCCAGCGAAGGAATGGCCCGGGATTATATGAACGCGATCATAGCCAAAAACCCTGCACAAAAAGAAGAAGTACATGTAATAGCCTCCTTTGAAGCATCCTTGAATTGATATTTTTAAATCCAATAAATACGGGAACACAATGAGTATCGCATCCTACAGTTTTCTTCCATTTCTACGGCAGGGATTGGCCAACAGTTTAAAGAACACGGGTGGTGCAAGAGCCGTATTTACCGTAAACCTGACGGTAGAAGCTGATGGTGGTGCCGCAACCGCAACACCGGCACCAAGAGATGTGGAGCTGTATGGCCCGGGAGATATTATCGGCATTGATCCGCAAATGATTCTCAAAACGGATCCGCATCATTGGATCACTAATTTTGAGCCCAACTATCTCGCCTATATTGATTTTTACGACGAAGACTATCCCTGGCGCTATACCCCTCTGCAACCGGAAGCACAACACCGGCTGAAACCCTGGATGGCGCTTATTGTCTTAAAAGAGGAAGAGTTTGAAGACGGGAAAAACCTGCTCAACCGGCCGCTACCCTACTTTGCGTTGAAGGGCGTTACGGCCGCAGATGTATTTCCCTTAGCCAATCAACTCTGGGCATGGGCTCATGTGCATGTAAATGCGGACATTGTTAGCGCCACGGTTAAAGACAATCCTGCCGACATGGCCGATGTATTGGCCAGGTTGACCAACACGATTAAAAATGACCCGGATGCCGCATATTCCCGCCTTATCTGTCCGCGCAAACTCGAGCCCGATACTACCTATCACGCCTTTTTGGTTCCTGCCTTTGAAAGCGGACGCCTGGCAGGACTCGGAGACACGGATGCGAACATCGCAGCAGCCGGATCTAAGATTGCATGGGATGGCGCCACCCCGGTAGAGTTTCCTATTTACCACCGCTGGCAGTTTGCTACCGGAACGGTGGGCGATTTTGAGTATCTCGTAAGGCTATTAAAGCCGATGCCTGCAGATTTACGGGTGGGCCGGCGGGATATGGATATGACCCAACCGGGCGCCAACCTCCAATGGGAAGAAGCACCGGATCTTGACCTGGCAGGCATCTTAAGACTGGGCGGGGCCTTGCAGGTGCCGAGAAAAACGCTCCCCCAGGCTGAACTTGAAAAACTGGAATTATTGGATAAATGGGGCAGAGATCGCTTACCACATCCCTTCCAAAAACAAATCGCCGGCTTGCTAAATCTTGCTGATGACTATAACTATAAAATCCCGGAAGACGCCAATAATGACGCGGCAACGCACTCCTCTTTGCCCCTTGATCCCAACGAAGATTCGGACCCGCTGATTACCCCCCCTATCTACGGACGCTGGCACGCCATGATTGAGCGGGTATTGGAAGACCGGGAGGGCAATGCCATCCATAATCATTACAACTGGATCAATGAAATCAACCTCGATCCACGGTACCGGGTACCGGCACATTTTGGAACCCGGGTGGTACAACAAAA
>CAZFKK010000431.1:0-2698 GCA_964519735.1 uncultured Taibaiella sp. | reverse complement strand
AAAAAACTTCATCAATTGTTACTGACTTAAAATATCCCGGGAAATGACCAGTTTTTGTATTTCGGAGGTTCCCTCTCCTATCGTGCACAATTTAGAATCACGATAATATTTCTCTACCGGGAAATCTTTGGTATAACCATAGCCACCGAAAATCTGTACCGCATCGGTACTGATCTCTACCGAAATCTCAGAGGCATAATATTTAGCCATTGCAGATTCCTTGGTCATTTTAAGGCCGCGGTTTTTTAAATCGGCAGCCTGGTAGATTAATAATTCGGCGCCTTCGATCTTTGTGGCCATATCAGCCAGCTTAAATGCAATCGCCTGGAAGGAAGCTATAGGCTGATCAAACTGGTGTCTCTCCTTAGCATACTTTAAAGAGGCTTCATAAGCGCCTTTAGCAATGCCCAGGGCCAGGGCCGCAATGGAGATCCTGCCGCCGTCCAGCACTTTCATCGCTTGTTTAAAGCCGGAACCTATTTCACCCATTCGCTGTGCATCACTGATCCGGCAATTATCAAAGATCAATTCTGTTGTTTCAGAAGCACGCATCCCCAGTTTATTCTCTTTTTTTCCTGCACTGAAACCCGGAGTGCCCCGTTCCACGATAAAAGCGGTAATATTATTCCGGCTACGTGGTTCTCCCGTCCTTGCCAATACTACAGCTACGTCGCCGGATTTACCATGAGTAATCCAATTCTTAGCGCCATTCAATATCCAGTCATCACCGTCCCGGGTTGCCGTACAACGCATATTACCGGAGTCGCTCCCCGTGTTGGCTTCCGTAAGTCCCCAGGCCCCTATCCATGTACCGGAAGCCAGAAGCGGTAAATATTTTTTCTTTTGCTCTCCATTGCCAAAATAAAGGATATGACCTGTGCACAAGGAGTTATGCGCTGCAGTGGACAAGCCTATAGAACCGCATACTTTAGCAATTTCACTCACTACAGTAACATATTCAAAGTACCCCAGGCCTGATCCTCCGTATTCCTGGGGCACCAGGACGCCCATCAGTCCCAATTCCCCCATTTTCTTAAACACTTCTACCGGAAACTCCTGGTGTTCATCCCATTTCATCATATCAGGACGGATATGCTTTTGTGCAAAATCGCGTATCATCTCTGCAATTTGCAGTTGTGTCTCCGTTTTATTAAAATCCATAGTCGAAAAATAAATTACTGTCTTTAGGGTAAACTCAAATAAGGCGCAATTTTACGATATTTTTCCTCATTTATCAAAGGGATTTTCTTTATCTGGCTGATTTCTGTAAAGCCACCCAATTCCCTGCGTAGCGCTATAATCCGGCCCGCCAGTCGTTTATCAATATAAGCGTGGCCCGCTAATTCAGTTTCTGTAACTTCGTTAAGCGGCAGCTTCCTTACAGCCCCATCCGTCACGCGAAGACTGCCTTTGATTTGCTGGTAGGTACTATCCGGAAGCCCGTAAACCTCCTGCAGCTGGGTTACGGAAACAAATCCACCCAAAGCATCCCGGAAACGGATGATCCGCTCGGAAAAGACCGGGCCGATCCCGCGGAGCAACCTTAATGTAGCAGCATCTGCCTGATTCAGGTCGATAATGTCAGGCTGTACCCGTATCGGGCGGGTATCAACTGTGGCAACCTGCAGGGACCGGCTTTCGCGATCCGCCTGCGCAGCAATCCGTACATAAGGGGCGAGGCGCCGGTAATCCGATGGGGCGAGTGTATATAATTTTTGCAGATCTTCCACTTTATAAAACCTGCCTCTCTTGTTTCTGTATTTCAGTATGGTCCTGACGGTATGGGGAGGCAATCCCAACTTTGTCAAATTTGCCTCCGATACTGTATTGGGATCAAAGAAAAACAAGGTATCAGAAGGAGCTTGCACGTCCTTCGCTGACGCTGCATAGGATCTGGCTCCGGCAGGGTATTCTTGCTCTGTAACCACATGAGCTTCTTTAAATTCAAGCCAGGCCTGCACCAGTTGTTCCTCTTCCTGATGATCCCCGGGAGGCCAGAGCGCTGGCAACAGGCGCCAGGTAACAAATAATACGATCAGGATAAAGAGTAAGGCCAATACCCCTGTTCGTTGCTGCCTGGACCAGGGCAAAGAGTTCTTTTCCATCAGAGAAAATTATTAAGAAAATATATACCTGATCTTTTCTGTTATCTCTTTGTGCCCTACCCGCTTTGTTACGGGTGACCACGGTTGGTATCCCGATGGCTTTAAGCGCCTACTTATCCCGGATCAGCTGACGATACAATCTTACCAGACTGATCACCAGCGCCAGTACGGCAAACAGGATCAGGAACAAGGGACTGGTTTGCAGCCGTTCATCCAGTTTCAGGCCTCCCCAGACCCCCAAACCCAGAAACACCAGCATCTGGGTGCCTACAGAGGCATAACGCATGGCATCACTGGTCTTACTCTTTCCTGGTTCCGGAGTTACCTTCATAGAAAATAAAAGTACGGTTTTATCCGGATTATACAAAAAAATGTACCTTTAGCCTAAATAATTGCATTATGTCCGTTACCCGACCTTTTCCGCTAAACAAATGGATTGAAGAACATCGTCACCTGTTAAAACCGCCTGTAGGCAACCAGCAGGTGTACAAGGACGTCCAGGATTTTATCGTCATGGTGGTAGGTGGCCCCAACAGCCGTAAAGACTTTCATTATAATGAAACGGAGGAGCTGTTTTACCAACTGGAAGGAGA
>CAZFKK010000430.1:0-2710 GCA_964519735.1 uncultured Taibaiella sp. | reverse complement strand
GACGAGACGTGATATTTTTCAAGCAATAGCCGACCCGACAAGACGGGCGATTATTACACTCATTGCGTTACAAGCAATGACACCAAACGCTATTGCCGAACACTTTGACACAACACGACAAGCAGTTTCCAAGCACTTACAAATTTTGACAGAGTGCGAATTGGTAACGCAAAAACAACAAGGACGTGAAATCTATTACCAACTTGAAGTAAACAAAATAAAAGAAATTGACAAATGGCTGAACCAATTCAGGAAAATTTGGGAGGCGCGTTTCAATCAACTTGACGAAGTATTATTAACAATTAAAAATAAGAAAAATGAACAATAATTTATTATTTGACTTCACAGTCAATAAAGAAAACAACACGGTAAGCATAAAACGTGAATTTAAGAGGAACGTATAAAAACAAATCAAAAATTATATTGACAGCCAATCTGAGCCAAAACGTGCTATACCCAATATTTTAAATAGACCATATGTAATAATTTTAGTTTACATTAGCGAATTAAAATAATATATTATGAAGCGTATTTTACTAATTTGTTGGTTATCCTTCGTGAGTGCAGCTGCATTTGCGCAAAAGAAGACACTGGCGCAATGGAACTTTCAATCGGAAATAAGGCTCAACCAAAATGACTATACGATTAATAATACACTAAACGCCGCTCAAATTCAAATTGGCAAAACTTCCGGTGTACCCGGCTCTGTTGGGCTGGAATACTTCCTGAAGGATTTTTCTGCGGAAGTGGCCTTGGGGCTAGGGATTAACACAAGCAGTAATGAGGAGTTCGGGTACAGGTTAAACAGCCTGGTGACCACGGTACAGCTCAAATACAATTTTGAAGATTTGAACATGTCTATAGGATTGTCCGGCAGGTATGAGCAGGCAGGTTTAGCCCTGTTTGCCCAAGGGGCGTCTATTGATATTGCATCAAATATTCACTCCTCATTTGTAGAGCTGAATAATTCCTTTTTATACCTGGGGCCTGCGGTCGCCTATGAACAATGGATCAATGAAGGTTTCAATTTCAGAGCCGTGATAGGATACCACCTGGGTATCTCTACCCATACCTGGAGTTCCAACTACGGAAGGATGGCGGAGGCTATAACCGAGCAAAGAAATAACCAGTTTTATGTAAGTGTAGGCTTCCCGCTAAAACGAATCATGGCCAATAGGAAATAGCCGGCCTTTTCAAGCCAAAAAGATCATATTTCGGTCGTCTTCTTTTGGAGTAACCAACGGGTGGCATAATAAAAGCCCCAGGCCGCCAGGAACAGGAGTATTGCAGTGCTGATCCAGAGTATATTAAAACCAAACCGGCTGGCGATATAGGATCCGAGCAATGGGGATATGATAAAGGCCAGGGCCACAGCAATGCCATTCATACCCATATAACGCCCTTTGTTGTGCTCCCCGGAACTTTTGGCGGTTATCGTAGCCATAAATGGAAGTACAAGGATTTCCCCGCAACTTAAAAGCGCAATAGAACCTAATAAGGTAGCTATGCTGTAATCGAAACCAATCATCCCGTAGGAGAGGCCGCATAACACGCAACCGGCAACCATGGTGCGCACAATACCCAATCGTCTATCTGCAAAATTGACCAGCAGCATCTCCAGAAGTACGACCACTAAACCGCTAAAACCTAGTAGAAGGCCTATGGTTTGCTGATCCAATCGGACGACTTCTTTATAAAACAGGGGTACGGTATTGAGCAATTGAAAAAAGCAAATAGAAAATACGGAACACAACAGGCAAAAGACAATAAACTTCAGATCCCGGTAGGGAGATTTACCGGGTAGTTGCTGTGCCGCTATATTCACTTTGGCTGCTGCTTGCCTGCGTCGGAGAATCTGTTGTCTCCTTCTGAAAAAGAAAACATAAGTGATGCCGGCTATCAGCGCGGTGGCGGCGTTAGCGTAAAACAGGAAATGATAAGAAATGGCCGCCAGGATACCTCCCAAAGCCGGCCCTATGGAAAACCCGAGATTGACGGCCATACGGTTCAGCGAAAAGGAACGGGTAATGTTTTCGGGTTTCGCATATTTCGTGATCGCGACGGAATTTGCCGGCCGGAACAATTCGGAAATAACGCTGTGGAGAAAGATCATGACCGATAACGAAGTCACGGTAGTGAATTGCGGTAAAAGGCAAAATAGCAACACACTGATAAACAGGCTAAAAGCCTGGACATAATAGGCGCCGATCTTATCTGTCATGTAACCGCCAATAAATGATCCGGCAACACTGCCCAATCCAAAAAGGCTCAGGACAAGCCCTGACTCCTCAAGACTGAAATCCAGGTGTTCCATCATATACACACCGAGGAAAGGCAGCACCATGGAGCCGGTCCTGTTGATCAGCATTACAATAGCCAACATCCAGGAAGCCCGGGAAAGCCCTTTATAGGCATCCGCATAAAGTTGGAACAGGCGTTTCATTGAGGTAAAACCCAAAAGTAAAGTATTTCTGAATCAATATTCTGTCAATAATCGGGGCATCCGTGTTCGTTAAGTTTCGAAAACATATCTTTGCTGCATGGCCAAAGTATTTCTGAGAAAAAAGATAAGTACACGTATAGCTGACGGACATCCCTGGATTTTCGGCAATGAAATAGGGGATGAGGTAGGGGAGTATGCCCCCGGGGATATTGTGGATGTATTTTCATCCAATGGCTCTTTTGTGGGCAGAGGGTATATCAACCCGGC
>CAZFKK010000429.1:0-2715 GCA_964519735.1 uncultured Taibaiella sp. | reverse complement strand
GCCGATGCTGAGGGAAATATCCTGAACCATATGAACCTGGACTCCGCCAAACTCGAATCGGTGCCTCAATACCTGGAAAGGAAACTGGAGGAGTTTAAAAAACTACATCCTCCTATCCCTATTGATTTCAGTACACCGGGGTTAAACGGGAAGAGTTATGTATATTACGGGGATTCCGTGCTCCTGAGCCGTCTTAAATACTACCCTTTATTGATACTGGCTATTATTGTTTTTTTTCTGCTTATTGTCGTTATAGCACTTTCCAATGCCCAGCGTAGCCTCCAGAACCAGGTTTGGGTAGGGATGTCCAAAGAAACAGCCCATCAGATGGGCACCCCCCTGTCTTCGATCGTTGCCTGGATGGAATTACTAAAAGAAAATGAAAGCAACCGGGAATGGGTAGCAGAAATGGAAAAGGATGTGTCCCGCCTGCAACTGGTGGCAGACCGTTTTTCTAAAATAGGCAGTACCCCGGTTTTAATAGAAGAGAACCTCGTTACCCGCCTCCAGGATATGGTGGAATATATGCGGAAACGCAAGCCTCAGAAGGTCACTATAGATTTTGACCATGGAGAAGAAAAGGATGTGCAGGTGTTGCTGTGTGGCCCCTTGTTTGACTGGGTCATAGAAAATATATTACGCAATGCTTTAGATGCGATGGAAGGAGAGGGCAATATTCATATTCACCTCACCAACCAGGCCCGCCTGGTGACCATCGACATCAGCGATACGGGGAAAGGAATACCTGGTGGAAGCTTTAAAAAAGTCTTTTCACCGGGCTACTCCACTAAACAACGGGGTTGGGGACTGGGCTTATCCTTAGCTAAAAGGATTATTGAAAAATACCATTATGGTAGTATTTTTGTTAAGCATTCCGAACCCGGTAAGGGCACTACCTTCCGCATCATTTTCAGAAGGTAGATGTAACAAGCAGAAACGTTCATGATACAAATTCCTATGTACTTCTTCCACAACGATGACCAACAGCAAAAACCGCCTCAAAGGATCGTCTCCCTTGTGCCCTCTCAAACAGAATTATTGTTTGATCTTGGACTGGAAAAAGAAGTGGTTGGCATTACGAAGTTTTGTGTTCATCCGGCGGAATGGTTTCGGAAAAAAGTAAAAGTCGGGGGTACCAAAAACATAAATTTTGAGCAAGTAAAGGCATTACAACCAGACCTGATCATAGCGAATAAAGAAGAGAATGTAAAAGAGCAGGTAGCCGCTTTAGCTACCCTGGCACCCGTATGGGTAACTGAGGTGGACACCTTTGCAGATGCATTGACCATGATTGAAAAGCTGGGGCAGCTCACTTTTCGCAGCCAAAATGCAAAGGCCATTATAGCAGCTATTGAAAAGAGTTTTGCCCGGATGATACAACCGGTCCGGCAACTTTCCGTGCTTTACCTTATCTGGCGTAATCCCTGGATGACCATAGGAAGGGATACCTTTATCCATAACATGCTTGCCACTGCCGGACTGGGTAATATTTATAAGGATCAGCTCCGGTACCCGGAAATAGCTATTGAAGATGCGCAACAACGCGCCCCCGATCTGATATTTCTTTCCTCTGAGCCCTACCCCTTCGGAACACGGCATCTCCCGGAGTTGCAGCAGCATTTTCCCAACACCCCGGTTATCCTGGTGGATGGGGAATCATTTAGTTGGTACGGCAGCCGCCTGCTTCATGCAGCAGCCTACCTCAACAACCTGGTAAAAGAGCATGGCTGGTGAGTGCCCGGGTTAAAAATAACCGAAATAGGTCTTTGAATAAGGACTGTATTCAATATTGATCTCATCCCCCTCTTCATATAGCTGAAAATCTGCTGCATTGACTTCTATACTCAGTTTAGCCGAGGAATTGAGGTAAAAATGGTAAGATTGATTCTGCTGCATGAACCATTTCCGGGTAATATGGGTCTGCTCAATAACTTTTTTTCCATACTGAATATCATCAGCAATCTTCTTTAAGGTATTAACGTAACTATAGTAACTCCCCAGCGCTAACAATACTAATAAAAAGAGGAAACCAAAGAAATAGTACAAAAAGCTGTAAGGGTCTGCATCTTCATTCTGGTACCAGTCGGGGTGCAATTCCCGTTTGAATGATTCCATAATAACACCCAGGAAAAATGGGATGATCATACAAAAGATGGCCAGAACCCGGACGGTTTTACGAAACATAACCAGGTCCCTTTCCTTTTTCTTTTTCAAAAAAGAAAGTTCCGATGCTGTCATTTGCTCTTCATATAAACGATAATCGCTCAAAGCTGATTTTTACTGATCTAAAATAAGCAAAAAAAATTAATTTTGAAGTTTATTTCCCTACAAAATGTATATAACCGGTTTTTGCAGCATCAGCCCTGCAGGCATATTGACCCCTCAATCCCACCTGCAGGATGTTTCCGCTGTTACAACTTCATCATCAATTGAACCTGATTACAAAGAGTTGATCCCGGTCCTGCAATTGCGGCGAATGACCAAACCTGTGCGCCTGGGCATTGCAGCAGCTAAAATAAGCCTGCAGAGCTCCGGTATCCGTATGCCTGACAGCATTCATGTGGGTACTGCTTATGGTATGTTGCAGGATTCTGAAACTTTTTTGCAAAAAATCATTGAACAAGAGGAACAAATGCTTCCGCCCACTGCTTTTATACAATCCACTCATAATACAGTAGGAGGACAAATAGCCCTTATGTTAGGTTGTACCCGCCA
>CAZFKK010000428.1:0-2718 GCA_964519735.1 uncultured Taibaiella sp. | reverse complement strand
CCCAATCCTCCGCGCGCTATTGACAAAACACCAGTCCAACCAACTGCTATATTTGCCGCATTAAGCAAAGCTTTTGAAGGGTTCCCGCTAAGCGTAAGGGTTACATTTGCATCGTCTGTCTTTGTAAGTGCGCTCGCGCTGTTATAAGCTGGTGCGGCTGACGATCCGGTATTGTTACCAAACCAACGGTCAGCAGAGGCATTAGATAGCGTAAAGCTTTGGTTGGGAGTTGAGGTAGCGTTTGCAACAGAAGTTGTGAATAACGGCGGCAAATGACCTGAGTTGAAAGAACTTAACCCGCCTCCTCCACCGCTGCCAGGTATCGCTTGGACGCCTAGTTTCCCGTCATCATCCGCAACCACCATTTGGGTACCGCCACCGCCTAAATGCGGCACATAAACTTCATCCGTGCCTGATTCAAGGTAAATGGCCCCATCGGTTGTCTCTAAGCTTATATCGTTACCATCCATGGTCATTTCAGATGACCTATCGGCACCCCATTTATATAGCCCTACTTCATCGTCTATAACGTTTGCATATATTTGTGCGTGATTTTGCGTGCCATTATCATCTAACCTTACATTAAATCCTCCTGGGATAACGTCAGTCTCATTTACAGTATTATTACTATTATCTTCCGCGTAAATGTTAAACAGTGCCCCACCTGTACTATGGCTCAGGCCATATCCTATGTAATATGCACCCCCTTGGGCTTGCGACAATATAGAGGATTGTTCGCCGCCATCTGTTTCGGATTCGACCTTAAATAAGGCCTTGGAATTACCGCCAGTTGTTTCTGTAGATATTGATACCTCGCTTTCTTCTCCCTCCAAAGCCCACTCGTACCCGTTCAAATCGTGGAGCCTATCGCCCGTTACCGCTTGATCGGCGTTCGCCATGTTACTTCCAGCACCACCAGTAGCATTAATAATAGGATTCAAGGGATCTGTATCGTCTATATCAATACCGGTTCCGGCTTGGACAGATTCCAGCTTGCCAGCCAAAGCAGCCTCAACGGCAGCCATAGATGTATCATGCCTATAGTTGGTTAGGAAAATAGAGCTATCTGCGCCACTACCTGCCGCCCCAAACGGCACATACTTAGTGCCATCCCAATATTTTAGCGTGTCGTTTTGGCTTATAAAGTCACTTTGCCGGCCAAAGAAATACCCGGTACCACGAGGTACAGAAATACCGCTATCTAAAACAGAAAAGCCCTTATTGGTGGACAAAGAATTTGGATTGCCTACAGGCGGCAAGATCTGCTGCCCGTAGGTTGTTCCAAATCCAAGAACCAAAACAAAAAGAAGAAAAACGTACCTCATGCGTCACAAAATTACTTTAAAGCGTTTCACATGAAAACGCTTTTTAAAAATAGTTGTCAGTAAAATATTTGGATGACAATTTTATTGTTTGCCCACAATTCCCCAATAGTGCTATCTGAAAAATCCAGCTCTCCACCATTCGGATCAAATTCCACTCCTTCTCCCTCCCATTCCATTGGCGAGTTATCTATAAGCATAAAGCCAAATATTTGAGCCCCCACCAACTTTGTGTCCTGCAATTTCTCGCCCGCAGGTTTGTTAACGTAGCCCTTGGGGGGTGTGCCATCGCCAATGAAAAATTTTAACGTGTGCATCTCCGTAGGGAGGCCGGCACTAGCGCTGTATGTCTGTAATAAGCTGGTCGAATTCGCTATTAGATTAGGGTTCTTTACAAAGCTGTTCGGATCGGCAAGTTTTGTAATCTTTCGAAGCATGGAAATTCTACCTAATTTTTCCTGCTTCTCTTCCCCTACCGTCAAATCATACTTATAGTGGTTGATCAGGTCGCGCCGCCAGCCGATCACCGGGCTTTTCCCGTCTACCTCCAGATCTGCATCGACAACATGTAGCAAGTTGCCCAGCTTGAAGTAGTTTATTATCGTGTTGTTGTCGGGTGCTTTACGTGCGATATAGTTGTGATCAACCTGCAATGCCCATTGGATTCGTGGATATGAGTTTTGTGCTAAATAGTCCTGAGCCTTTTGTAGCAACGTCATTTCCGCCGAGCTGATGTAAATTTGAGGCATGTTGACATCAACCAATTTATATTTATCGCCTACCTGGATCTTAAAGGCCGCCAGATCCTTAGAAGGAAGCTCCAAGCCCCTTTCATCTGTATATCGTACTAATGTGTACGTTTTTTCAGAATTGTTATACGGACCGACCTCGAACTGATAGCCAGCAAGGTTGCCCGTAATAAACACAACCTTTGGAGCAATCCCCGGTAATCTGTAGAGCGCATTATTGTTCCCATCCTTCGCGTCCAGGTTGAAAGGCATAGCGCCATCACTAAATTTCAATTCGTCCGCGTATATGGCGGTAACGGTTCCTGTGCGCTGTGGGTAAACATCATCGAACGTTACAGAACCTTCAACAATCCCGTATTTTGCCTGTGCCGGCAGATCGTCAATGTATGGCGCTCCTTCGCTGTGGATCTGGCCTATAGGCATTTTCAACCTGGTAGATCCTCCCCGGTAATTGGCTGGTATATTTCGCTGAGCACCATAAGCGTAAAGTCTGGTAATTATGTTTTTGCTGCTTACGTTGTTCCGCTCTAAGGTGTACAAACCTCTCGCCCGGCCGTAGCGGAAGATATCGGGCAGGACTGCATCGTTTTTCCGGATGTTTAGGGTGTATGTATTGTTCGGATGGCGCTCAATGTCGAACGCGGTTT
>CAZFKK010000427.1:0-2718 GCA_964519735.1 uncultured Taibaiella sp. | reverse complement strand
AAGGTCTTGGCACTATTGATCAAAGCAGCCAACTCTTCCGGATGATGGGCATAATCATCAATATAAATTACCTTTTCTGTTTTGACCACGTATTCAAAACGTCTTTTGACTCCCTTAAATGATGCCACTGCATTTTTTATCAAGACCTCATCAATTTGCAATTCTTTGGCCACTGCAATAGCTACTATACAATTCTCCACATTGTGCATTCCGCCAATATGCAGTTGTACTTGTTCTAGAGTCCAGCCATTTCCTACCACATCGATCAAATATCCACCATCTTTTATTTGCACCTGCTTTGCATAGGCTGTAGCTGCATCATTTTGAAGGCTGTAGGTCTTTGTATGAGTAGCTTTCAATGCGTTACCGTGCTTCAGTCCTTGCTTTACCCAAAGCATTCCTTCCGCTTTTATATTTTGCGTATATTGAACAAATGCTTCTATCATCGCCTCCGGAGTTCCATATATATCCAGATGATCTGCATCCATAGAGGTGAGCACAGCAATATCAGGATGCAGTTTTAGAAAACTCCTGTCATATTCATCCGCTTCTATTACCGCTACCTTCCGGTCACTACCCCAATAGTTCTTATTATAATTGACCGCTATCCCACCCAAGAAGGCATTGCATCCATAACCAGAATCTCTTAGAATATGGGCAATCATGCTGGTAATTGTCGTTTTGCCGTGAGTACCCGCTATGGTTATAGAAAACATATCCTCTGTAATCCATTGTAAAACATCCGAACGCTTATATACCGGATAATGATGCTGACGATACCAGAGTAACTCCTTGTGATCTTCCGGAATGGCAGGTGTATAGACCACAAGCGCCACGTCCTTATTCAAAAGGCCAATATCATCTGTATAGTGAATATCGACACCTTCAGCTTCCAGCTGCAAGGTCAATGGTGTAACGGATTTATCATAACCCGAAACCATAGCCCCCTTTTCACGGAAGAAACGGGCAAGAGCACTCATTCCAATGCCTCCTATACCGATAAAATAGACGCTATTTATATTTTCTATATTCACCTTATCTTATTTAATAAATCTATGCTATTGATTTACGCTTTTTGCAATTTCAATTACTTTGCATGCTATGCGATTGTCTGCATCTTTAATACCATGTTTTATGATATTTTCAGACATAATCTGCTGCATATTTTCATCCTTTAGTAGCAACTCAAGTTTTTTTATCAATTCATCCCTGGCTTCATTATCTTTGACCATCATAGCCGCATTATGCAGCACTAATGCCATCGCGTTACTGGTCTGATGATCCTCTGCGGCAAAGGGATAAGGCACGAATATTACGGGCTTTCCCGCTATACATAGCTCTGCACTGGCTAAAGCCCCTGCCCTGGACACCACAATATCTGCTGCTGCATAAGCATATTCCATATTCCGGATAAATTCCCGTATCACCACTCCCTGATGCAAAGACTCTACCACTTTACCTGCCTCTTCTATAAACAATTTACCTGTTTGCCAGATCAATTGAACATTCCATTGCAGTATTTCCTTTATATGAGTAGCCATAGCTTCATTAATTGTTCTTGCACCAAGACTTCCGCCTACCACCAATATTATTTTCTTATCCGGCTGCAATCCAAAGGCTTCCACACCTTCCTCTCTGGTAATTGTGGATTGTGCAATAACGGACCTCACGGGATTGCCGGTAACACTTATATTTTCTTTGGGGAAAAACTGATCCATATTTTCATAAGCAACACATATTGCCTTTGCTTTTTTCCCCAGAATTTTATTACTCCTTCCTGCAAAAGAGTTCTGCTCCTGGATTAACGTAGGAATACCCTTTTGCTGCGCTGCATACAGCATGGGAAAGCTTGCATATCCCCCGACCCCCACAACAACATCAGGACGAAATGTCTTAATCACCTCATTGGCTTGTTTTCTACTCTTTAATAATTTAAATGGTAATGCCAGATTTCTAAATAAATTACTTCTGTTAAACCCTGCAATATCTAATCCTATTATATTAAAACCTTCCTGAGGTATCTTTTCCATTTCCATCTTTCCCTTTGCTCCAACAAACAATAATTCAGCATCAGGCTTCTGCCGTAGGATTGCATGTGCAATCGCCACCGCCGGGAATATATGCCCCCCTGTACCTCCACCTGCGATAACTACTTTCATTCTTTATTGCTCTTTAGTCTTTAAATTATTTTCAGCTACAGACTCCCCTTCCATTTCATCAACGTACCTGCTTACACTTAAAATAATACCTATAGCTATACTATTGAACCAAATAGACGAGCCCCCCATACTCACAAGAGGAAGTGTCAGGCCGGTTACAGGAACAAGATGCACATTTACCGCCATATTGATCAATGCCTGAAAAACCAGAGTAAAGCTCAACCCTACTGCTAAAAAAGCGCCAAAAGCATAAGGACATCTCCTGAATATCAGAATGCTTCGCCATAGAAATAGCAGGTAAACACCAATGAGCACTACACCACCCAATAACCCGTACTCTTCAATGATAATAGCAAAAATAAAATCTGAATAGGGGTGGGGCAGAAAATCACGAGCCCAACTCTTTCCGGGCCCCCTCCCGACAATACCTCCGCTCGCTATAGCTATTTTTGCCTGCGTAATCTGATAATCACTATCCGCATCTTTAGCATCCACTTTTCCTAAGTAACTTTCAATCCTTTTCTCCCATGTTGCTCCACGCCCTATCCCCAAAGATTTA
>CAZFKK010000426.1:0-2725 GCA_964519735.1 uncultured Taibaiella sp. | reverse complement strand
CGTATCTGGAAAAGGCGGGGGTAGCACAATTGGAGGATTAAAAGTATGGTAATTTCTGAATTTGCTGCTTCCATCCAAGGGGCCAAGAATCAAAGCATTATGCTGTGGATTGCAAGCCAGGCCCGGAAGGTTAGGAGCATTAATGGCATGTAAGGCATAGTCCGTCATATGACCTGCATTTGAGATCCTGGTATTGGTACAAGGCGGCTGTCCGTTGTTGGAGATGTAAATTTTTCCGTCAGGGCCTAGTTTTAAATCATCCATACCAATAGTATCAATAAAGTTGCAAATACTGTTGCAGCCACTACGTGTAGGCTGGTTCGTCAATACCCTGGTTTTGGTACTGATAACCTGCTCCCTGGGTACACTTAAATCATACTGGAACACATAAGGAAACAGGTAGTAGGTGGCATATAACTTGGAATTATCGGGAGAAAAACAGGCAGAGTGAAAGGTAACCTTGGGGTGGGCGGGTCTGAACATACAGGCGGGTGAATAATTAACTTCAATGGTATTGACCGTATCGATCAATACTGGTTGGGACAGCCTTCCACTGCACTTACTGAAATGATACAATTCCAACCCACCGCAACAAGCGGCGACTATTTTAAGTCCATCGGGCGAAGCGCGTAAGGCCCCTGCCCAGCCTGTTGGTTTTGCATGGACACCTGTCATGCTTGCGTAACCGTCATCCCCATACATGAAATTGCACGACGATGTATGATAAGCACTCAGTGGTAGTAACCCACATTCAGAAACCACAGGAGTACGTTGGATACCCGAAGCAGTAACCTTATAGGAAAAATACTCGTTAGCCGTGCGGCTACGGACCACCAGCCAAAGCCCGTCACAGCCTTGTACCACTGCTGTCTTTTCACCGACAACGGTCTGCCAGCCACTCAATAGCACACTTTTTTCTGCTGTCACCACAGCCCCCAGCCCATTATTCAGGCGCATATCCACCGTGGTAGACAACAGAGCATAGTTTAAAGAGTAAACCACATAGTAGATAAATTCCGATCCCGGTTGTTTAATAATCTGTACCGGCCCCCGGATGGGTGTGGCGGTAGCCAGTTCACTATTGGACATGGGATTGCCATTGGCGTCGTAAATACTGGCATTACTGGGAATACGGGTATCATACTCCCTCAGTTTCACATAGAATAATAGCCTCCCGTTGGCATCTGCGATCGCATTAGCCCGGTTAAAGGAAATATTTGTATTAATGTTGTTACCAGTACCTGGAACTACAGTAGCCGAAGGTCCAAAAATTACCCTCCTTCTGGGCAAAACACCCCAAAGGCCATAACAGCAAAAGACATAGGTATTTTTTCATCGCTTAATGTTTTTCTGTTTATTGCTTTAACAGCTTTTCGGTGGTTAAAAGGTGTCCCTGCGCATCATAGATGCTTACTATATACAAACCGGCGCTCAAGTTAGCGATATTGATGACCTTGGCGTTTGCCACATGAATACATGCTCTTCCTTCCAGCGTGGAAACGATAACGCGCAGATCTATAGGGATTTGAATGTAAAAAACCTCCCGGGCAGGGTTGGGATATATATGGATGGAGTGTGCATTTTCTTTGAATGTGGTTATAGTGGTCTCACCAATTTCGATTTCATCGGAGATTCCTGAACATCCTTCTGCATTCTCAACCCAGAGCGCATAAAGCCCTTTTGCCTGTATAACATAGGTGGCCTCATCGGCACCGGGAATATCCGCCCCGTTGAGCAGCCATTGGTATTTACTATAGGCTAAGTTTGTGCTCAGGATATTGCCTTGATGGCGGATAACAGGTTGAGGAACGGGGTTTACGGTAATGACTAACTGAGTACTATCACTGACCGCACAAAGGTTACGGGCTGCCACCCGCAATGTTCCACTGGTATCCGCAGTAATCCAAATACTTGATGAGTCACTAGTACCAGACCATCCTGGTGGAAGTACCCAGTTGTACGAGGTGGCTCCAGGGATGTCGGCTATCGTATAAAGATGGCGAACACCGGAACAGATTGCTGTTGCCCCGGAAATCAGGGCGGGGGCTGAAGGCGGATCACAAAAATTAAACTTGACCAAAAAGACATCATAATCGCCGCCACCAAAAGTGGGTTGATAACTTCCTGGGGTGGTAATTTGAGCAGCGCTGTTCGTATTGCCTAATAGATACAAAGTACTATTCCGACCCAGGTAGGACCTGCTGGTAAGATCGTAGCCGGTGCCACCATAGTAGGTCCCCCAGATGCGATGGCCGGAGGTATCCAACTTTAGAAGGAAAGCATCGTAATCATCTGACTGCAATTTGTCTTTATAGCTCCCTGCACTGGCAATACCACTATCGCTGGCGGTCATGCCCGTATAATAGACGGTGCCTTCGCCATCAAGCGCCAGGCTTATGCCCATATCTATGTTGCTGCCTCCATAATAGGAGCTCCACTGGAGTTGCCCCACTGCGTTGAATTTCGAGAGAAACCCATCGCAATACCCTCCTCCGAATACTGTTTGATGGGTGCCGGGGGTAGCTATCCCCGAAATGCTGGAGGTACTGCCTGCACAGTAAATATTATCCTGATGGTCACAAAGCACATCAAAGGCGTCTTCTGAGGCGGCACCGCCAAGGTACGTAGCCCATACTCTTTTTCCTTCTGAGTCAAACTTAACAAGGAATGCATCGGTAGCGCCTCCGTACAATATTTGGTGTCCGTTGGCTGTTGCTATACCTGT
>CAZFKK010000425.1:0-2728 GCA_964519735.1 uncultured Taibaiella sp. | reverse complement strand
ATCCAAGGAGGCATTGTGCTTGCTGCCGGGGAATTGTTTTTTATAGGTATTCACCCTGGCTTCCAGTTCCTGGGGAGACCAGGAGGCCGCCTCTTTTAAAATCGTCCGCCCGGCAATCAGTTCTGCTGTTTTCTTCGGCGCCTGGCTATATATTAGTTTAAGGACGCTATCCATAGGTTGAATGGACTGTGCATCTAATCCTGGCTGGGGATATCCTTCTGCCGCCAGCTTTGCAGAAAAATAAGCCTGGGCATAATTCTGATAGAAGTTCATACCCAGCTTTTTGTCATCAAAAGCTTTGGGGACTTTACGGGTAACTGAAAACAACGCAACAGGTATAGACGTAATGTTATTGGTCTGTTGTTTGATCATTTCATGTATCGAAGGATAATTTAACGCTGCTTCGTAACCGGCATAAAGTAATACATCCGACCAATATTGTATAAAATCCTTAGGCAGATTTGCCTGATCCTGGTTCAGATAGGCCAATTCAGCTTTTTGCAAGGAATCCAATGCCCGTTCAAATTCATCCGGTTCCCTGCCTGACAATTCCTGGATACTGCGGTAAAGGTTCATCAGGCCTCCCTTATCTTTAGAAAAACGGGCAAAAAAATTGGGGACTTCATTTCCCTTGCCTGTTATATTTACGGTCTTAGCCAAATCGGTAGCCTCTGCCTGGATCACCAGGTCGCTGCCTTGCTTCGCCATAAAATCAAAACGCTGCCGGCCATTAGCCAGTATGATCCAATTGTAAGTTTCCGTTACCGGCAAGGTGATGCTGAATTTTCCTTCCGGAGACAATTTCACCTCTTCTTGCTTAGGGGCTGCCTGAAGGTGGGTAGAAGTGACCTGCACCACAATTATTTTTCCGTCCGGAGCCTTATCCAGTGTCCCGGAGAGCGTGATCTTCTTTTGTGCGTGCACCGCGAAACTTAATCCTAATACTAAATGTAAAGAAACGGCAATTTTACTATAATTCATTTTTAAATATATTGATATAAACGACAATGATATTGATGCATCAGCAATGCTACTCTTCTGTATTTATTTCCCTGCCGGGAACTCCTTCAATTAACTGGTAGAGCTCATCCAGTTTGGGGGCCAGGATAATTTCAGTCCTCCTGTTTTTAGCCCGTCCTTCTACAGAGAGATTGTCTGCTACAGGTTCGAACTGGCTTCTTCCACTAGCCGTGAGGCGCACCGGGTCCACCTGGTAGTCCTGGGTCAGCAGGCGCACTATGGCTGTCGAACGGGCTACACTTAATGCCCAGTTATCTGCAAATTTAATGCGAATCGGCACAGTATCCGTATGTCCTTCAATATTAACATGAATGTCGGGACTTTCATTTAAAGCCTGGGCTACTTTGGCCAGGGCATCTTTGCCTTCCTGGTTCACATCGGCGCTACCGGAAGGAAACAAGAGCTTTTCAGAAAGGCTGACATATACCTTTCCTTCTTTAACAAAGACTGATAACTGATCCGAATTAAAGCTGCCTAAGGCTTTAGCCATTTTTTGCCTTAAAAACTCTGTTTGTCTTTGCTGACGGTCAATCAATTCCTGCAACTGCTTCAATTTTGCTTGTTGGTCGGCCAGCTCTTGCTCATTTTTAGTCAGTTTCCGGTCCTGTTCGTCCAACTGATCTGCTGCAGAAGCATTGGCCTCTTCCATTAGCTGCAGGCGCTTTCTGGTGCTTCCCAGGTCATCACGCAGTTCGCTATTTTGCTTGCGTAAGGCGGATAGGGAACTCTGGGCTTCTTTAAATTTTTTATTGGAGACACACGAACCCAATAAAACGACGCTAAGGCCTATCGAAACGGGAGCAATGAATTTGTACATCATAAATTTCGTGTATGGTAAATAAGCATAAAAGTAAGACAAGGTTTTCAATTGGGAAAACACATTTAATAATGACGATCTTTTGCCGGTTATTTTATGCCCCTAATCCCGGAGTATCCGGGCCGCTCAAAATAACTGTCTGCTTCACCACAAAGCCATTGACCCAACCGCCGGGCCCAATAAGGGCCGATGGAGAAGCCCCTGGTTCCCAGGCCATTGAAGAGGATGACCTGCTCATATTCCGGATGTGTGCCTGCAAATACCTGCTGGCCGGCCGTAGTGGGTCTTTCCGCTACCTGGTGGGCTTCTATACTGAAAGGCAGGCGTAACCAGTAGCTCAATTTCTTTACCGCATCTTGCCGCCATTCCCGGTCCGGCTGCAGGTTATCAAAATTCCAGCGATAATTGCTGCCGCACCAGAACAAGCCATCCTGGCGGGGGATCAACCTTAGAGATTTGTGGTACAAGTACCCCATATCCAGGCCAGGTATGGAAAGCAGCAGCACATCTCCCCGGTTAGGTGTAAAGGGCAAGGCTTGCCACAAAGGATTGGCTAGTACCGCAGCGCCTTCACAAAAAATAATTTTATCCGCCGTAACATCCTTGTAATGAATGCCTGTCTGTCCTATAGAAAAGTATTGGAGGTCAAATAGCTCTTCCCAAAGGCAATTGTCCGCCTGAAGCCGGTTACGCCACAAGGAAAGTAAGGCTGCGGCATCTATCCTTACGGTAGCTGTAACCTTATGTACGCCAAAGTCTATACTAAAGTCCTGTTGCAGCGGTACCTCCTCGTCGGGATCCAGGGACAATATGGATCCGGGAAATTTTTCACTATTTTGTTGAAACTGTGCTTGTTGGATAAGATGCTCATGAAATACCAGCATTGGCGTA
>CAZFKK010000424.1:1472-2730 GCA_964519735.1 uncultured Taibaiella sp. | reverse complement strand
ACAAAGCGGCCGTTCTCGTACAGAACAGCCGCTTTGTTGTGTGCATGCCCATCCGGATTCCCAAAAAAAATCCGGGCTAAAGCGGACCGGGAATAAGGTAGCCATTTACAAAAAGAAGCACGCCCATAAGGCGTGCTTCTCTTCAAATGAAAAATATGAATGAAAATTAGATAACTTTTACGTTAACTGCATTTAACCCTTTTTTACCATTTTGAACATCGAATGTAACTTTGTCATTTTCGCGGATTTCGCACTGTAAATCGGAAATGTGAACAAATACATCTTGACCACCGTCTGCTGGTGTGATGAAACCGAAACCTTTGGTTTCATTAAAGAATTTTACTGTACCTTCTTGCATTGTAATAAAAAATAAAAATGAATAAAGAGCGAAGGTAAATGAAAAAAATGAAATATAATCAATTGTCAAAAAAAGGGTACAGATATAATTCTACTTGTTTCCCCTGATTTTAAGGGGTGTTGCATGGCTACAACGGTTTGCTCCTGCCCTGGATGCCCGTAAGGCTTACCAGTAAAGGGTTTTGATGCTCCGGCAATTGGAGTGAAGGACATTCTTTAGGGGTCAGGGAAGGGCCGTTTTCCCCTTTATCCGAAGGAAGGAAAGCCCAGTTTATTGCTTATTAACAAAAAATTATGCTTCCGATAGACCTTATCTATGGTCTCCAGGGATCAAAATGACAGGTTATGAAGATGTATTGCTTTTTAAAAGCCAGGAAGATAGCTTGATCAGAAGGGCCGTACTGTTTCTTTAAAGATAATGTATAGCCCCATGACCAGGATAAAATACCCGAATCCTGTTTTTAACTTTTCAGAGGAGATAAAACGAGAAAGGACATGACCTATGAGGGTACCGGTTAATGCCAGTGCTGTCACGGATAATAACAAAGGCCAATCCATCGTAGTGTGGCTCAGGTCTCCGGTAAAACCGATAAGGGTATTCAGGGCTATGATCATTAAAGAGGTACCTATAGCTTTGCGGATGTCCAGTTGCGCAAACAGGATAAGGGAAGGGATGATGATAAAACCTCCGCCTGCGCCCAGTAAGCCACAAACAATACCTACCTGGATCCCCTGGAGGACTAACCGGAACGATTTCAAAGGAGTACTTGTCCCTGTTGTGGCTGGCGGGGCCGGACGTAACAGGGCAATGGCGGAAACGATCATCAGCAGAGCGAAAAGGAGAAGAATCGCCGTATCCTTATAGAGCACAAAGGTACCGAAAGTGCCCAGTGCATCCGGG
>CAZFKK010000424.1:0-1462 GCA_964519735.1 uncultured Taibaiella sp. | reverse complement strand
TAAGAGGCACTATGGCTTTCCGGAACAGGAATACGGTAACCAGGGAGGGGAGGCCAAGCCATAGTACCGTGCGCAGGTCCACTTCTTTACGTTTCCATTTCTGAAGGGTACCCATGGCACTGGAGCAACCGACAATAAATAGCGAATAGGCTGTTGCCAGAACAGGGGGTACTTTAAATAAATAGACCAGGATCGGGACGGTAAGGATGGAACCTCCGCTTCCTATAAGTCCGAGGGATACGCCAATAAGCATGGCGGCTGCATAACCAATAATTTCCATGAGGAAGTATAAGGGATCTCTTTATCTTTTTTTATTCAATTCATCCAGTTGCTTCTGGGCCGCATTTTTACGGGGGGCGTCGGCTTTTACAATCCGTTCAAACAAACGGATAGCTTTTCTTCTTTTACCCAACTCCTTATTGCATAGGGCGGAATAATAAACGGCATCCCAGTGCATGGGATCGCTGCTATTAGCTTCTGCCGACCGCATATAAAGCAAGGCGCCGGCGTACTGTTTTTGTTTGTATAATCCTAACCCGATTCCAAAATCAGAAAGGTCTTCCTTGATTTCCTTTGCTTTGGCAGCTTTGGGGGTATCATCTACTGATGAGGCCCGGGCTACTGCAGGCTTAGGTCTTTCTACAATGGGATCGGTAGTCTCTGTCAAATCCCCGTTTTCTGTTTCATCAGGATTAGGTTCCGCTTTTTTTACTTCGACAGCTGCTTGCATGAGTTGTACCTGCTCCTCTGCTTTAACCGGCGCAGGTTCCTTTTTTGCAAGATTTAAAGAGTCTTTAGCTATTTCAATAACGGGCTTTTCAGGCAGGACAGCCGGCGGTGTCTTATGCATTTGCAGTTGTCCGGTATCCATGTTCAGTGTAGCAGTGTCCGTCAAGCTATTGTCTGCTAACAGCGACGAATCTTCATTTGATTTAAGTTGGAGCAACCAAAAGGAAAAACCTCCTATCACTAAGGCAGCTGCAATTCCTGCAGGCAATTTCCAGTTAATTCCCGGCGAGGGCTGAGCCTTTTCAGTTGTGGGAAGGTTCTTCTTAAGAGCCCTGGGGCTGCCTTGCGGGTTAGCTTGTTTGGTAGCGGGTACCGGTTCTTTTTTTTCTTTAGGTTTTTCAGGAAGCGGCATTGCCGGTAGTACGGGAGGTACGAGGCCTGTCAGTAAATGTGCGGGATCGCCGGGTAACTGTTCGAATCCCTCCAGAGCGTCATTGCAAAAAGGGCAGCCATTCAAATGTAACTCGACGGCTCTTAATTCTTCCGGGTATAAATTATGTTTCAAATACCCCAGCAACTGCCCTTTGCTCAGGCAGGCGCTTTGATCCAGTATTTGTATAATCCTTTTGTTATTGCCCATGATTATTGTCGTTCCATTTTTTGATTCAGGCAGTTCTTCAGGTTCCTCCGGCCATTTTGCAAATAACTTTTCACCTGTTTATCTGAATAGCCG
>CAZFKK010000423.1:2348-2748 GCA_964519735.1 uncultured Taibaiella sp. | reverse complement strand
GAGGTTACCAGGTAGGTAAATTCCCACCGGGATGGGCGGAATGGAACGGGATGTACCGGGATTGCATCCGGGATTACTGGCGGGGAGCGGATAGTATGCTGGCTGAATTTGCAGGTAGGTTTACGGGATCTTCTGACCTTTATAAAGATGACCGGTATCCCACGGCAAGTATTAACTTCGTGACAGCACACGATGGCTTCACCCTGCGGGATCTGGTGTCGTACAATGAAAAACATAATGAAGCGAACGGAGAAGATAACCAGGACGGAGAAAATCATAACCGTAGCTGGAACTGCGGAGCAGAAGGCGATACCCATGATGAACAGATCATCAACCTGCGAAAGCAGCAAACAAGAAATTTCCTGGCTACCCTTTTTCTCTCGCAGGGCGTGCCCATGCT
>CAZFKK010000423.1:0-2338 GCA_964519735.1 uncultured Taibaiella sp. | reverse complement strand
GCCCATGCTGGTTGCCGGAGATGAAATGGGTCGTACGCAAAAAGGCAATAATAATGCGTATTGCCAGGATAACGAAATTTCCTGGCTGGATTGGGAGCACATGGATCAGGACCTGTTTGCTTTTACCCAAAAGCTCATCCAGCTAAGAAAAAAGCATCCTGCGTTTTGCCGTACGCATTGGTTCAGCGGTGCACCTGTAAAAGGCCAGCACCTGGATGATATCGCCTGGTTTTTACCGGAAGGCCAGGAAATGACCAAAGAGAACTGGAACCACGACTTTGCCAAATCACTTGCTGTGTTCCTGAACGGGAAAGGAATACATGCTATAGGACAGGATGGGAAACCGTTAGTTGATGATAACTTTTATATCCTTTTCAATGCACACCATGATCCCCTGGAATTTCATTTCCCGGGTAAAAAGTACGGAACGCAATGGAAAAAAATACTGGACACGGCATGGAACAGAACAGATACGGATGAAGGGGTATATGGTGAAGGCCAATCCATCATCGTGGAAGGACGGTCTGTAATCGTTTTATTACATCCCTAGAATTTTCGATCATGTATCAGCCTGAAGCCACATACCGCGTGCAACTCAACAAGGAATTTACTTTTCAGCACCTGGAACATATAATCCCCTACCTACACCAGCTAGGCATCAAAAGCATCTATGCGTCGCCTTTATTCGGGGCCGTGCCGGGTTCCCTGCATGGTTATGATGGAATTGATCCTAATTGTATTAACCCGGAAATAGGCACCCTGGAACAATGGCGGACTATAAGCAGGCAATTACAGGATAGAGGCATGGGCTGGATACAGGATTTCGTGCCCAACCATATGGCGTACACACCACTGAATCCATGGCTTGGTGACTTTCTTGAAAAAGGAAAGATGTCCTTATATGATGGCTACTTTGATAAAAACCCGGATGAGCCTTTAATGGCCCCTTTTCTACAATCCAGCCTCGAAGAGGTGATCAGGAAACAGGAAATAAGTATTGTATTTGAACAGGGGAAATTACAATTACGTTACCTGGATACGCTCTACCCTCTAAACTACACCGGGTATTTTGAGGTTCTGCATCATCCGGCCTGTTCCTCAATACCGCTAACGGAGGTAAGCCGGCTAATAGACGACCTGTTCGCGGTAACCGATATCCTCATATTTCAGCAAAAGTGGGCTCGAATGCTTGGCTTACTCAACGAAAAATTAACCGGTCAGCAGGAGCTCCCGGATTTCCGGCAGGCACTGCAGCAGGCAAGCAAAGACCTCAGCTTTATCGACCGGTTGTGCACCTTGCAATTTTACCGTTTATGTCCTTCTAAAGAAGCTGACAGCCGTATCAATTACCGAAGATTTTTTACTATAAACGGGCTCATAAGCATAAACATTCAAAAGGATAAAGTATTTACGCATTACCATCAGCTATTGCACCGGTTGATCCGGGAGAACCTGGTCCAGGGCATACGGATTGATCATGTGGATGGTCTTTATGATCCTGATGGCTACCTGGAACAATTACGCGAATTGGTCGGCCCGGAGGTGTATATCGTAGTTGAAAAAATATTGGGGCCCGGCGAAACCCTGCCCCCAGCCTGGCCCATCCAGGGCAATTCGGGCTATGATTTCCTGGCACAGGTGAACAACCTGCTTACCGACAAGAATGCCGAGTCGCAATTCAGCACCTTTTACCATAATCTCACCGGAAACGCTTATGCCCTGAAAGAGCAGCTCTATAAGGCCAAAAGACAAATCCTGTATGAAAGCATGCAAGGAGAACTGAGCAACCTGGTGCGCACTTTCCTGGCGTTGCCCGGCAGGCCGCTTCCGGATGATATAGACCCGGAAGATATCCGCACGGTGATCGCTGAAGTATTAATCAAGTGCCCGGCCTACCGCTTTTATCCTGTCGACTTATCATCCCGGGACAAAGCCCTGGAACAGATCAGGGGCCTGCTGGAAGAGGTGCTTCAAAAAGGGACCATACCCATCCCTGCTTTCCACTTTTTCAAGGCACAAGCGGCTATGCCTCCCGGAAAATCGGGGCCTTTGCATCTTGATAGCCGGTTACACTTCTGGCGCAGGTGTATGCAGGTTACAAGCCCGCTAATGGCTAAAGGCGTTGAGGACACACTGATGTACACCTACAATAAGTTCATCGCGCATAATGAGGTCGGAGACGGACCTGCAAACTTTGGGATGTCTGCAGAAGATTTTCACCGGTTGATGGTGGAAAGGCAAAGCAAGTGCCCGGTCTCCATAAATACTACAGCAACTCATGATACCAAACGTGGAGAAGATGCAAGGGCCCGCTTGCAATACCTGTCCGCGATCAAAG
>CAZFKK010000422.1:789-2757 GCA_964519735.1 uncultured Taibaiella sp. | reverse complement strand
ATGCGGAGACCGGCAAAGCACTGAGCACGGACAAATTAGGCTTTGTGTATCTAACCGGCACTACGGGGAGTTTGTCCAATATTGCCACAACCGGCGCCTTTCAGACTACCTATGGTGGCGGAGGAGAAGTGAATGGTGCCGATGCCTTTCTCAGTAAATGGAATAAAGAGGGACAGTTAATTTGGTGCACCTATTACGGAGGATCTGCTATAGATATAGTTTTGACCATCAGTTGCGATACCGCTGATAAAATTTACCTGGGCGGTTATACCAACAGCAAAGATGTCATAAGCACACCGGGATCGCACCAAGAACTTAAAGCAGGCACCAATACAGGATATGATTGCTTTCTAGCACAATTCGACAGTGCTGGACAACGTATTTGGGGAACCTATTTTGGCGGCACAGGAGCTGAAGGCTCCATAGCAGTCGGCGTAGCTGCAGACAGGTATGGTCACGTTTATCTGACAAGCCATACAGGCAGTGCAGCAGGAATTGCGACTCCCGGTGCCTACCAGACGGCAAGGGGCACTGGAAACGCCGGTCTTTTAGCAAAATTCAGTTCATCTGGATTATTAGAATGGAGTACCTATTACACCGGTAACAGCAATGATTATCCCCACGATTGCACTACAGACAGTGCTGGAAACATCTATCTAACAGGCTATACCCAAAGCACCTCCGGAATAGCTACTGCAGGAGCTTATCAAACCGCCCCTAATTCTAACCAGGATGCCTTTATCAGCAAATTCAACCCGGATGGGCAATTGGTTTGGGGAACGTACTTCGGGGGCGAGGATAAGGACAGGGGTATATCCATTTCCTGCAGTGGAGAAAAAGTATATATCGCAGGCAGCACTAACAGTATTACCGGAATAGCTAGCTCCAATGCCCACCAAAGTCAATTTGCAGGAGTTGAGGATGGATTAATAGTTGCATTGGACACAGATGGAAATCTCCAATGGTCCACCTATTATGGGGGTGAAAAAGGGGATGTTATTTTGAGTGTTTGGAGTAATCTCAACGGAGCACTATACTTAAGTGGAAATACTTATAGTAAAAATCAAATAGCCACTCCTAGTGCTTTTAAGGAGGATTTGATAACTACAGACCATGGCGATATATTCCTGGTGAAATTAGACCAAGAGGGCATTAGAGACTGGGGAACTTACTTTGGAGGATTGGATCAGGAACGCTATGGATACCTTACTGGTGATGAGGAATCTAATATTTATCTTTCCGGCCAAACCTTAAGTAACACGAACATAGCAACATCTAAAGCATCCCAGGGCAACTTGAACGGGCCAAGCGACGTTCTTTTAGTGAGATTTAATGATTGTCCTACACCGAGTCTACCAACAGCAATTAAGGGCCTCTCAAAAGTATGTGACAGTTCGATACAAAATTTCTACACCAATAAGATTGATGACAACTTAAGTTACTCGTGGATACTTCCTGTCTCCTGGACCTCGGTTGGAAGAATGGATACATTGGTAGAAGTATTAGTAGAGGGTAGTGGTTGGATTCAGGTTATTACCCAAAATAACTGTGGAGCGATGAGTGATACGCAGCGTTTATGGGTGGAATCTTCACCTTTACCTGAACCGGTTATCCTAAACAATTCCCATATACTTTCCACCAGTAAATCCTACGCAACGTATCAATGGATATTGGATAATGAGCCAATTGCTGGCGCGACAAATCCTAATCATGTAGCTACTAAAGACGGCGCCTACAGTGTGCTGGTCACAGATGGAGATAGTTGCATAGGCAAAGCTAACACTATTGATATTAAAGGAACCGCTTCCGTAGAGAATCTTGATCGAACGAATCTCCAACAGCCTTATCCCAATCCGGCCCGGAACTATATATCAGTAACGGTTCCCGGAGCGGCTCGGGTCTGTATATACACTTTAGAGGGCAGAAAAGTAAAAGTAGTACCTATATCTGGAAAGGGAATAGCAAGGA
>CAZFKK010000422.1:0-779 GCA_964519735.1 uncultured Taibaiella sp. | reverse complement strand
AAGGTCCCCTCCACTCAACAGAGGGGACCTTTATTCACCAAACTACGACTATTCCTGCACCACTACTTTACCATACCATTGTTGGCCTTGTTGCTCTGCCTTGATAGTATAGACACCAGGTTTCAAGCCTTTCAAACTTGCATCAATTTGCTGTGTTCCTTTTTGATGCGCATATTGCTCTTTGGCAAACAACACCCTTCCGGTAATCGGATCTAGTACCACGACTTTGATTAATCCCTGTCTTTCTGAAATAAAGCTGATGGCACTGATATTCCTTGCCGGGTTAGGACTAATCTGTAAAGGTTGTGTCGTGTGTTTCTCCGCCATAAGCGATTCACAATAGACGGCTGTTTGAGGACATACATCAATCCATGAACCGAACTGCAAATCCTCTTGTATAGCACCTCGATATAATAATTCCTCAAAAAACAGAGAAGCACCCCATGCGACATATTCAGGATCAAACAATTGAGAGATTCCGGATAATGTAAAATCAGGTGTACCCTCAATTTCACACAATTCCTCACAAAAATCAGCATTGTAGCCTAAGGTGAAGCTGCTCAATTGATTATCCAACTCTATACATCCTGCCGAACCAGCTCCCATCCAATTCGCCATATTACCATCACAGCCATCTGTCGACCAATTTGTAGCCGTGGTAAAGAAATTGGCGATGCCATTATTCAAAAATGAATTATAAGAAAAATTCAAATCATCAGATACCGTATTCTTTACCGTTTCATCATCCACGATCAGCAAACCATATTCCTTATAACCGG
>CAZFKK010000421.1:0-2763 GCA_964519735.1 uncultured Taibaiella sp. | reverse complement strand
GCAGTACAGAAATGTACATCCCCCGGTTCATATTGAAAAACATTCACAAAGGAATAGGTAGTATAGACCATATACCCGCCGCAGGTATGGACCACCCCTTTGGGTTTGCCCGTAGAGCCGGAGGTATAGAGTATGAATAGGGGATCTTCAGCATCCATTTCCTCTGCGGGGCAATCGGGATTGCCCATTGATTCTACTTTCATAATTTCATCTTCCCACCATACATCCCGGCCCTTGATCATGCTCACCGGGATACGGGTACGGGTCAGCACGATTACTTTTTCTACAAAGTGGCATTGCACCAGGGCGTCATCAATGATATTTTTGAGTGCTATATCTTTATTTCCCCTGAAAGACCCGTCGCAGGTAACAATAAACCGTGCCTGGGCATCCTGCAAGCGGTCCGCAATGCTTTGTGCGCTGAAGCCCCCAAAAATGACGGAATGAACAGCCCCGATCCTTGCACAGGCCAGGATGGCGATCGCCAGTTCAGGAATCATACCCATGTATATGCAGACCCTATCCCCTTTTTTGACGCCATTATTCTTGAGCACATGGGCAAATTGCATCACTTTAAAATGCAGGTTCCGGTAACTCATCACCCTATGATGCTCTTCCGGATCATTAGGCTCCCAGATAAGTGCAGGTTGATTGCCCAGTGTTCCCAGGTGGCGGTCCAGGCAATTTTCGGTAATATTCAGTATGCCTCCTTTAAACCACTCAATCCTGGGTTCTTCAAAATCCCAGTCCAATACCTTATCCCAGCGTTTTCGCCACAAAAAATTCCCTGCCACCTCTGCCCAGAAACCTTGGGGGTCGGTAATGCTTTTATGATAGGCACTATTATACTCTTCTTGTGATTTAATCTGGTAGGGATAGGACATGACGTATGGATTTGTTTCAAAAAAGAAAGCAATCTAATTTTTTTTAGTTAAACCCCAATATCATTTTTTTAATTACCTTATGTTTTGTTCCCGGTTAATAGACGAATCCGCAACTTCAGGAAGGGTCGTTCCACGATGATATATAATAAACCTGCTGCAGCCAGGCAGGAAAGAATACACAGGAAAAACATCAGGTTACTCTCCGGATCTATAGAAAAACGGGCAAGCTGGTCCTGCGTCAAATGAATGACCATTTTATGAACCAGGTAAATTCCATAGGAAAGGGTAGCAATTTTTGCAGTAACAACGGATTGAAAACGTGACAGGTAGCTACCAGGACTAAGAGTGCCCATAACTACCACCCCGTAACCGATGCTGACCAGGGGGAAACCCCAAACCGACGCGGCCCGGGATTGCTGATCCAGGCATAAAAAATAAGCACCGCATAATAGCAGCAGACCCAATAATAACAAACGGTTACCATAGCGCAAAATCTGCGCTTTCAGTAAAGGCCGGAACCGGAATAAAGCGGCAATACCTACTCCCGCCAGAAGGCCATCCAAACGACACCAGGTAGGGTAATAGATCCACTGGTACCAAAGTGCAGAGGCATTACCTTCGGCACGAAAAGGGGCCACCTGGTACTGGTAAGCTCCTGCCCGGAGCAGGAATCCTGCTCCAAACAAAACCAGCAGCAAAAGGTACCCCTTCCGGAGCAGCTTTTGTCGGGTCAGTAAGAGGAGCAGCAGGGGCAACAAAAGATAAAACTGCTCTTCTATGCAGAGCGACCATGCATGGGAAAAGGTACGCTGACTACGTTGGTCCAGGCCAATGTTCTGGGTAAAACTAAGGTATTTCCAGAGTGGCGCAAGTCCTTCCCACTCCCTTACATAAGGAAAGCAGAAATAAAGCGTTAATACAACCAGATAAGGAGGTATGATCCGGAAAAAACGTTTTATAAAAAAGGTCTTTAGCGAAATGGGCTTCCCCCGGGCTATTTCCGCAAAAAGCTGCCCGGCAATCAGGTAGCCGCTCAATACAAAAAAGAGGTCCACGCCGGTCCATCCAAATTTGCAGATCGTATTTACCCATTCCGGGTGGGGAAATAAACGGCCATAATGCGACAGGAACACCAGCAGGATAGCCAGGGTCCTTAAATGATCCAGCCCGTTAAGGCGGTTAGCTGCAGTTGTAGTTCCCGTCAAAGCATCTTGTTGCATAACTTCCCGGCGCAAATTGGGATTATCCTGCTGTTACTGCTGGCAAAGCGCCGGGAAAGCAAAATACGTTTTGTGTCCCCTATTTTCAAATTATCTATAGGTATTTTTTTATTCTGTTTTCAGGCATTGCCAAATATTTAAGGTTATTTAATCTATTTTCTTTGAAAATAATTTTTGTAATATTTAAATCAATAGGTAAGTTTGCAGCGAAATATTCCTCTCATGTTCGGAATCGGTATAACGAATAAGGTCAAGACAAACGCAATGATACAAGCTATCGTTGTGATCATTGCCGTTGTTATAAAGACTGTCCCGCCTGGAGGAGGTAGCTGATAATATACACTTACAAGTAAAATATATTAGCCGACCAGCCTCCAAGCCGGTCGGTTTTTTTATGCTGGAAATTTAACAAATCACATCATTCAGACCATGAAAGTTTTAAAATTCGGAGGTACATCTGTAGGCAGCCCGGAAAGGATGAAAGGGCTACTTGAAATTATTAACCCTTCAGAACGGCAACTCGTTGTTTTGTCGGCTTTATCCGGTACAACAAATGATCTGGCAGCAATAGCGCAGGCCTATGAGTCAGGGGATAGGTCTAAGGCCGCAGATTTGATAGCTGCCTTACAGTCCAAATACGAGACTTTCGTTAAACCTGA
>CAZFKK010000420.1:0-2766 GCA_964519735.1 uncultured Taibaiella sp. | reverse complement strand
CCGGATCCCATCCAGTTTTTTCTCCAGGATCCAGTCCCCGATAGGCCCCAGGTCTTCGGGCACCCCTTCCAAAGGATACGCCAGGAAGAAGGGATAAGGCAGATAAAATTTAATCCCGGTTCCCTGCTCCCCAAATAAGGTATCCATACTTTCCGCATCAGGTTGCCATTTGCCCATCAAACGGTGGGCTATTGCCGTTTCTTCCTGTTGCAAATAAATGGCCAGGGCCTTAATCACCAATTGACGGGAGACGCCCATCCGGAAATTACCTGTGATCAGCTTGTTGAATACAAAGCGTTGTTCCGTTTCCAGGCTCCTCCAATAATACAGGATCACCTTCCGCTTTTCCTCTGAGCTGAGCGATAGCAAATGGTTCAATTCCACCAACATTTCATGAAGTTTAAATTCGCCATTTTCCAGCGGAGGCGGCAATATTAAAGCGATCGTTTCTGCCAGGTCTCCCACTGTATGATACGATTCATCGAACAGCCATAAAGGAATACCCGCATATTCCGCAGCCCATTCTTTAAGCTCAGCCGTCTTTACCGGCCTTTTGGGTCGGTTGCCCGTAAGGATAGCGATCGCATATATAATATCTCTTTCCTCCGCCTGTTGGAAATAGTGTACCATAGCCGCTACCTTATCATTTGTTTTTGTGGTCTGGTCAATCGCCGTAAACAGCGTAGTGAATGCATTCATAGATCCGCGCCTCCTTCCTGCTTGAATAGTGAGGGCAACTCCACCGCATCCAGGGAATACTGTTCCTTCAGCCACCTCGAGAAAGCACCCGTATAACCATGGGTCACGTAAATATGCGCTGCACCTGTAGCCTTAACCGCCTCATTAAGCTGCCCCCAATCCGCATGATCAGAAAGCACAAAACCCCGATCCACACCATACCTCCTCCTGGCCCCACGCAATTGCATCCATCCGCTACAGAAACCGATTTTATAAGGCATCATTTTTTTCAACCAAGGAGATCCCAATGCTGAAGGTGGCGCCAAAATAACGGCTCCCTTAAGCGATTGTTTATCAGTTGAAGCAGTCATCCGGATACCCGGAAACCGATAGCCCACCTCTTCCAGCGAAACATTTACATTAGCTACTGCCCCATGAAGAAAAACAGGTCCGATGCCGGTATCTAAATGCCTTAGGATTGCTTGTGACTTTCCCAAAGCATAAGCCAATAATACCGTGTTTTTTCCTTCACTAGCATTCTGGCGCCACCACTCATTCATCTCCTGGTACACCATTTGAGGGGACGGAAATTTATAAATAGGTAAGCCAAAGGTGGATTCCGTAATAAAATGATCACATTTTACTACTTCAAAGGGCGTACTTAACCCGTCATCCGTCAATTTATAGTCTCCCGACACCACCCACACTTCGCCTTTGTATTCCAGACGTACCTGTGCCGAACCCGGGATATGCCCGGCAGGATGTAAACTCACGTTAATACCGTTCATGGTTAAAGCCTGCCCGTAGGCCAGGCTTTCCACCTCTATAGCCGTACCCAATCTTAATTGTAAAACAGGTTTGGTGAAATGATGGCAAAGATAATAGCCGCTGCCGCTACGGGCATGGTCACTATGGGCATGTGTGATTATAGACCTGGCCACGGGTTCCCAGGGATCAATATAAACATCGGCAAGGGGACAATAGAGTCCGTTAGGGGTCATCGTTAGCATATCTCTATTTACTTATTGAAGCGCTATACTTTGTGGATCAACAAAATAATTAAGGTTTTGTTCATCTAAGACGCCTCCTGCGCGGAAACAATGAAAAAGTGAAGCAAAAAAACAGGGAAAGACAGAATGGCTCCATCTTTCCCTATTTCCAGCAATCCAATTATGGTTATGCTTTTTTATCACCGCCAAACATACCGGTCAGTTTATCTAAGGGGCTTTCTCCCTGGCTACCGCCGAACATGCCTCCCATTAAGGAAGATAAATCAAATTTCCCGGTCACCAGGTCCTCGAATTTATCAGAGAACATGGGGGGTAATTTACCTTTCACAAAGGTCATCATCGTATCTACTGCTTTTGCTGCTGATTCCGGGCTTAATCCTGCCTTCTGAACCAATTCATCGATTAATTCCTGCATATTTTCAATATTTGGGTTTTATGTTTTCAATTCATTTCGTTTTCCCTAAGTCGCCTTGGCTCAGGCAGCCTTCATATATTCCAGCTTGGCATGTTCCAGCTTTTGCCGGGCATAATCCAAGGTGATATGATACACCTCCCGGTGCTCCTCTGAAGGCAATTCAAACATAGCATCTGTCAGTATCATTTCACAAATCGTACGCAATCCGCGGCCACCCAGCTTATAAGTAAACGCCTTTTCTACCATATAATCCAATGCGGCATCGTCTACTTCCAGGCGAATATTTTCATATTCGAACAAGCGTTTGTATTGCCGGATCAATGCATTCTTAGGTTCGGTAAGGATGCGTTTCAATACGTCTTTATCCAATGGATTAAGGTAAGTGATCACCGGCAGGCGACCCAGCAATTCAGGGATCAGGCCGAACGTGCGGAGATCCATAGGATTTACATACTGCAATAAATTGGTGCGGTCCAGCTTATCCTTCTGGTCTCCACTTTTAAAGCCTATCGTAGAAGCCTCCATTCTCCGGGCAATCATCTTATCAATGCCTTCAAAAGCCCCGCCGCAGATAAACAGGATATTCTGGGTATTGATCTTGATTAATTTTTGCTCCGGATGTTTACGACCACCTTGCGGGGGTACCAGGACCTCCGAGCCTTC
>CAZFKK010000419.1:0-2775 GCA_964519735.1 uncultured Taibaiella sp. | reverse complement strand
GTACGTTCGGCACCGATCTCATAAGCCATATCAATGGCTTCATTCAATGTAAAATGAGATATATGAGGCTCGTGCCGTAATGCATTGAGTACAACAATCCGGCTCCCCCTTATTTTTTCAATTTCCTCCGGAGCTATATAATTGGCATCTGTAATGTAGGTAAAATCTCCTATGCGAAAGCCCAATACCGGTAGTTTAAAATGCATCACCTGTATGGGAATAAAAGGCAGGTCGCCCACCTGGAAAGGGCTGTCCCGGATGGGGATGATGTCCAGAACCGGGACGCCCGGATAACTTTGCCCGTTGAACACATATTGAAACTCCCGTCTTAGGATTTCTTCTGTATACTGATCGGCATATAAGTTGATACCGGTGTGTTGCCAATAATTATAAGCCCTGATATCATCCAGCCCAGCTACGTGATCTTTGTGGCCATGGGTGTACACCACGCCATCAATTTTAGGGACACCAGCCCGTAACATCTGGTACCGGAAATCCGGGCCGGTATCCAGGATAACACTGCTTTTTTCACTATTGATCCAGATAGAAGAACGCAAACGCTTGTCTTTTGCATTGGTTGAGGTACATATGGCGCAAGTGCAGCCTATAAAAGGTACGCCCTGTGAGGTTCCGGTTCCCAGGAAAGTAATTGTTGCCACGTTTAGAGATCCATTTGGGTTTGAACAGATGGGTTGTTCCCGGCTGAATTGTCGGAAATTTGTTTATACCATTTCAGCATCTCATCACTCAGCTCTTCCGGTTTAACATTAATCGTAGGTAAGATCTCTATCAGTGCATTAATACGGCCCTCAATATCAAGGAACCGGTTGATTACTGCTATCCGCCGGTCTTCCAGTAAGCAGAAGCCGGAATTAAAGTTTCCCTTTTCATAACGCACCCGGAAATGGGCTTCCTCAAAGAGTTGCTCCATCTTTTTTAAAGTGTTTGGTGTATATTTGAAACTCATTGTATTCAATTAAGTAATTTCCGGGGTATTTAATATAGAATCCCGAAAATTTTTTTATTTCAAATTAATTATTATCCATATATGCACTTGTATCTTTCCCCCTTAATGCTCAAAATTAATAAAATAGCGGCAATACCGGCCATTCTATTATCCACATGTTGCACACCAGCTTCCGCTCAATATTACAATGAAGAATATAATGCTTTTGTTGGGGGGCTGGTGGCAGGGATCAATGGTACGCAGATAGATGGAGATGGCTATAAAGGATATAAAAACACGGCTTTCAGTGGAGGCGGGATCATCTATTTACCCTTCGGAGAAATGGATATGCCCATAGAGGGTACCCTGGCATTAAGCCTGGAGGTTCTTTATAATCAGAAAGGTTCCCTGGGTAAATCCCCGATCCCCAACAGCAATATTAACAGCCAGACAATTAAGCTGAATTACGCGGAAGTTCCCGTGCAGCTCAATTTGTACCGGGGTTCCCGTAAAAGCGGCGTCGGTGCGGGCCTGGCGATAGGCTATCTTGCCTTTAGTGAGGAATTGGTGGACAGAGGCGTCGGCGGAGTGATTAAGGATGCATTGCCCTTTAAAAAATTTGAGCTTAGTTTTGTATTGACGGGCAATATACATTTATGGAAAGGGTTTTTCCTAAGCCCCCGGTTCCAATACTCCCTGCTTTCTGTCCGTGACAATCATGGCATGTATGGAGGCCGTACCGAACAATATAATAATGTAGTTTCCCTGAGACTCATGTACCTGGTCAAAAGAAAGGGCGAATATTAAGATGCGTTCCCTTCCCGGGATTATCCACCAGGGAAACACATCCTGTTTTTGTTTACAATGCGCCCGATTTAATTTCATCCACTACAGAGGGATCCAGAAGCGTAGAAGTATCTCCTATCTGATCCGTTGCTCCTTCTGCAATTTTCCGTAAGATCCGCCGCATGATCTTACCACTACGTGTTTTAGGTAAGCCGGTTACAAATTGTATTTTATCTGGTTTGGCAATAGCGCCGATCAGGCGGCCCACAGTTTGCAGGATATCCTGGCTGGTAAGATGGACATCATTATGATGCTTGCTTTCATACACTACAAATGCATAAACCCCCTGCCCTTTTACTTCATGCGGATAGCCGACCACAGCGCTTTCTACTACTCCTGCATGCTGGTTGATGGCGTTCTCCACTTCTGCAGTACCCATACGGTGCCCGCTTACATTCAACACATCATCGACCCTGCCTGTAATGCGGTAAAATCCCTGCTCCTCCCTGAAGCAGCCATCTCCCGTGAAGTATTTACCCGGGTAAGTGCTAAAATAATTGGTGCGGAAGCGTTCATGATCTCCATAAGTGGTCCTTAGCATACCCGGCCAGGGAAACGTAATACAAAGGTTGCCGGAAGTGATCGTGCGTCCATCCTCTGTTACTGAAGGGTGTGCTTCAAGGCCGTTTTCATCTACGATCAATAGCTGTATGCCGGGTAAAGGAAGTGTGGCAAAAGAGGGTTTGGCAGGAGTTATTCCGGCCAGGTTGGAGATGAGAATACCTCCTGTTTCAGTTTGCCACCAGGTGTCCACAATAGGGCATTTTCTTTTCCCGATATGTTCATCAAACCAGTGCCAGGCCTCTTCATTGATAGGTTCCCCGACAGAACCCAATACTTTCAGGGAGCTTAAGTCATGTCCTTCTACAAATGAAATACCATGTACCATAAGACTGCGGATAGCCGTGGGCGCCGTATAGAGAATATTGACCTTATGTTTATCTACTATGTCCCAGAAGCGGCCGGCATCCGGAAAGCTGGGT
>CAZFKK010000418.1:0-2787 GCA_964519735.1 uncultured Taibaiella sp. | reverse complement strand
GTCAGGCGCTGTAGAACAAGCCAGAATAAAAAAGGATAAAACAGTTAGTATTCTAGTCATCGCTTAGTATTTAGAAATGAAATGAACCAAAATCAAGATGTCCTCTACTTCTACAAACAGCAGCATGAATAATTAGTTGCGGTTGCCCTGCTAAAGTGTTGACAAAAAAACTTTAAAATTGTGATAGCCTCCTAACTTGGGATTTAGTTGACTACTCCTTCCATGCCACCACCCGGTCCTCCAGTACCGGGTAAATCTTTGCTCCCTTTTGAACTTTCGGGATATGAAGTCCCGTCCAGTTGCCAAAGGCAGGCAATAACAAAACGGAATCATAATAATAAAAGCAGGGCAACCGGTAAAACTGACGCCCCATCGTTTTGAGGATACATCCCGGATGGATATGGCCGGCTATATTCAGTATGCCCGGGGGTACGATTTCCATCGGATGATGGGTACATAGGATGCCGGTACCAGCGATAAAATTATCCAGGACGGTCATACCTGCCTCCCGGTAAGCGGGCAAAGGAAGGATATCGTGATTCCCTTTTGTCAGTATAAACTGCACGTTACCGTTCCTGGCCATGAAATTACAAAAGGCTATCCATTCGCTGTTCCATAAACTATGAAACAAATCACCCAAAAAAACGACCCTGCGCAGACCATAGGTGTCCAATAGCACCTGTAAACGGTCCAATTCCCGGTTTATTTCCGGTAAGGGCATAAATATGCCTTCTTTACGAAAATGTGCCGCCTTGCCCAGGTGCCAGTCTGCCAGCAACAATAGTTGGTATTGTGGCATTAATAAAGCTTTCTGTGGCAGTAGGATAAGCCTCGTATCTTCAAATACAATTTCCTGCTCCATATATCTATCCTAATTGCAGTTTTAATTGTTCCAGCCTGGATTGCCAATCCTCGTTGCTGTATCGCTCTCTAAAGGATTCGGCAAAGACCGGGAAAGCAAAGGGTGTGAGCTTTTTAGGGTGACTCAGGATGATCCGCTGGGCGTTGATCCTATCAAAGGCCTGCCGCATCCTGCCGATCTCCAACTGGAAGTCATAGACTTCTTCGTAAGCTTGTCGCAGCAAAAGGTTTTTAGGATCATATTCTTCAAACACAGAAAAAAACAACCCGGAGTTTGCCTGTAAATGCCTGGTCTTTTTTTGCTTCCCCGGAAAGCCTTGAAAAACCAGCCCGGCAATTCCCGCGATATCCCTGAATTTTCTTTTCGCCATTTCATTAATATTAATGCCCTGCCGGATATCTTCCGTAAGCTCATTCCCTGCAAATAACCCTTGAGCCAAAGCTTCCTCTATTGGAAGATCAGTAGCACTCAGTAATTCCAACCCGTATTCATTGCTGGCAATACTGAAAGTAGCCTTACGAATTTTGCTCAGTCTATGTGCCAATACTGCAGCCATACCTTCATGCACCAGTTTCCCTTCAAAGGGATACACAAACAAGTGGTAGCCATACCGCGTCTTTATATATTCTACCAGTAACTCCTGTTCACCGGGCATAGTGGACACTTTGCTTTGCTCGGCAAACAAAGGTTGGAGAAATGTCAATTCCCGTTCTTTCTTTCCCTCCACATCATGAATAGCAGAAAGCGTATGTCGTAAAGCGGCACCGAAATTAGCCGATAAGGGAAAGCGTCCGCCCATCCAGGAAGGTACTATCCCTTTTTTCCCTGCCGCAGTCCGTACGATAGCCTGCATCTCCTTAATCCTCACCAACTCCAGCATCTTACCGGCAAACCAGAAGGTTTCCCCTGTTTTCAAACGAGAGATGAATCCTTCTTCAATAGTTCCCAGATACTTCCCACCTAAGAATTTGACCCGCATCATTGCATCCGATACGATAGCTCCGATACTGAGCCGGTGTCTCATCGCTATCCGCTTACTCGTCACTTTGTACACCCCTTCTTCCACGACCACCTTATGAAATTCTTCATAGCTATCCAGGGACCGGCCACCTTTAGTAATCATCAGTAAGCATTCGTTGAACTCTTCCCTACTGACCGAAGAAAAACAATGAGTAGTCATGATTTCCGCATACAAATCATCAGCACGAAAACCTTCCGAAACAGCCAGGGTAACCATATACTGCAACAGGACATCAAAAGAACGCACATAGGGCTGGCGTTGTTCCACCAGGCCTTCCCGCACAGCATACTTTAAGGCAGCCCCCTCCATAATTTCCAGCGAATGTGTAGGTAAAAAACAGATCTTACTTTCCTGACCCGGACTGTGGCCACTCCGCCCGGCACGCTGCATAAAACGGGCCACCCCTTTAGGCGAGCCAATCTGTACGACACAATCTACCGGGCGAAAGTCCACGCCAAGATCCAGGCTGCTGGTACATACCACCGCTTTCAGCAAACCCTGGTGTAATGCGGCCTCTACCCACTGCCGCAACTCTTCACTTAAAGAACCGTGATGCAAGGCAATCCGGCCGGCCAGGTCCGGCTGTAAAGCCAGCAATTGCTGGTACCAGATCTCCGCCTGGGATCGTGTATTGGTAAATAATAAAGTAGATTGATGGGCTGCAATTACCGGAAGTACTTTTGCCGCAAGCTTCACCCCCAGGTGCCCGGCCCAGGGAAACTTATCCAGGGTATCGGGCAATAAGGTTTCCATGCGAATCTTCTTCTTCAGTTGGGCTTTGATCAATACCCCTTTGTTGTCACTACCCAGCAGGATATTTTTAGCCTCCTGGAGGTTACCTATTGTAGCGGACACCCCCCATATCTTCAATTGCGGATTGAGTTGCTTCAGCCTGCTCAAAGCC
>CAZFKK010000417.1:0-2796 GCA_964519735.1 uncultured Taibaiella sp. | reverse complement strand
ACTAACACTTTCAAAAAGAAAATCCTCAAATTTTAGGATTTATCGGACACGAATGTTTTTTTTAAAAGAAGGTAAATATTTGTAAAGCATATTTATGAAATTTATTTCTCTACGCTGGTATAGTGAAGGTTGACAGTGAATTATAAAGTTATAACAGTAAATAGTATTTAAGTACTATACTTAAAGTAATTTTTTTTATTCAGTTTGGATACTTTCTGCTCATTCAGGAAAAAATACATATTTTCAAATTATGCTATAGGATGGGAACACGGTTTAACCGAAATTAATGGTTCATTTGATCTCTGTAAACCAATATACATATTCTTTTTATTGAGCAGCAGCATACATCATCTCTATGATCCGGATCACCTCCCTGCCTTCCTCCGCACTGGTCATCACCTGGTGATTATGATTCAGCACATCTGCCACATTCTGAATGATCTTATCATGATTGCTCATAGAGCCTTTGTAGAGTCCGTAATCATTTTCTTTGGCCGTAATGTTGATCTGGGGCAGCTCGCCTCCATCCAGGCATTGGTATTCTAGGGTATTCAGGTATTGCCCCCCTATTTTTAAGGTGCCTTTTTCTGCCAGGAGGGTAATAGAGCCTTCCATATTTTTCTCAAAGGCACAGGTGGAAAAATTAAAATTGATAACGGCTCCGTTAGCCGCTTTCATCACGAAACTCCCGGTGTCCTCAAACTCGGTATTATGCCGGTGGGCAAAATTGGTCAGGAACCCGGACGCATCGGAAATAGGCCCGTTAAGGTAGTACAGGATATCAATAAAGTGGCTGAACTGGGTAAACAGGCAGCCGCCGTCCTTTTCTTTTTTCCCCCGCCAGTCACTTTGTGCATAATAAGCATCACTTCTGTTCCAGAAGCAATTGACCTGCATCATATAGATCCTGCCCAAACTACCGGAATCGATCAGTTCCTTCACCGCTGCCACAGGAGGATTGTAACGGTTTTGCTTGACCGCAAAGATGATCCTGTGATTTTTTGCTGCGGCATCGATCATCGCATCAGATTCTGCCACACTCATCGCCATAGGCTTTTCCACGACCACATGCTTGCCGGCATACAAAGCAGCTATGGCATGCGCTCCATGCAGGTAATTGGGCGTGCAGATGCAGACCACATCGGCTGTAGTGGCGGCCAGCAGATCTTCTACTTTAGGATAATAGGTGATCTCCCGGTGAGGCAATAGCTCCTGTACCGAAGGATCCGTATCACAAACAGCCACCAGCTCGGTGTCCCGGATACGCATAATATGTTCTGCATGTCTGCGGCCAATATGACCATACCCTATAATGGCAAATCTTATCATGTGGCAAAAATAATTCCTGTGGGATCAATACGGCATAAATGCTCTTCACTCAACAGGCGGATATATTCAATAATTTTAGATTGTTCTATACCTGGAAACTGCGAAGATAATTCAGTTATCGTTATTTGCCGGCTCGTTCTGATCTTCTGTAACAGGTCAACCATCAGTTGCCCGGCTGATGGTTGTTCCGGCACCTTTCGTTGACACACATCACAATGGCCACAAGCTTTTGTGACGTTTTCACCGAAGTACCGGGATAACAGTATATTCCGGCAGGTGGTCACATCCTGTATATAAGCCATCATCTGTTGTACCCTTTCTTCATGGGCCTGGCGCAGGCGATTAATATGCCGGGTATCTAATACCAGGTCTCCTGCTGCAACCCTGTGATGCATCCAATACAAAGTACTGCCCCTGAGGGCGGGTTGGTACCGGACAACTCCCAGCCGGCACAACTGATTCAGACCGGCATCCAGGCTAACATTGTCCATACGGAGCATTTTACTCAACTCAAATTCATCAATGGCAGCAGGAAAATGGAATATCCCTGCATAAAGCCGCAGTAATCCGGTAGCAATATGAGCCAGCCGGGGTTCCTGCTGCTCCAGGTACGTCAATGTATTGCGGTCGGTCGTAAACTGAACCAGGGTCTTTGTTTGTGTATCTTCATTCCATTGCCATAACCCCTCCCGCTCCAGGATCCGGATAGCGCTGAATGTAGGCAAAACGTCTAATTTGAAGTTATGACAAAACCGGAGTACATCAAAAGCAAAAAAAGCTTCCATCCCACTGCCTGCCGGCAACTGCAGAAAATCACCTACGGCCTGGTACACCTGCCTGATATAGGCCTCCGGAGGATAATTCAGTTCCGTTGAAGCTTCCAGCCGGAGCAGATCATTATGATTGTAGAACAATACGGCATGCGCTTTCTGGCCGTCACGCCCTGCCCTGCCCGATTCCTGGTAATACTCTTCTATATTCTGAGGCGCGTCATAATGGGCCACGATCCGTACATCAGGCTTGTCGATGCCCATACCAAAGGCTGTAGTGGCACTCATCACCCGATGGTGGTTCTCCATCCATGCCTTTTGTACCGTCTCCCGCTCCTCCCTTTCCATACCGGCATGATATACGCCTGTGGCTACGCCCTCCTGGTTCAAAAGCAATGCTGCATCTACACAACGCTTGCGGGTACGGCAGTAAAGGATGCCACTTCCGGAGGGACGATGTTGAAACAGTTGAACGGTAGCTCCCGGCTTGTTCTCTGTATAGCGGACATGGTAAAACAAGTTGTCACGCACGACACTCTGCCGGAACAATGCCGGTTGCTTTAAGGCCAGCTGCTCCCGGATATCTTGCTGAACCACCTCATTGGCTGAAGCCGTTAAGGCCATCATCGGAACTGCCGGGAACAAATTTCTCAACGCACCGATACCTACAGTGCATACATTTCCCCAAGTAAAATAT
>CAZFKK010000416.1:0-2814 GCA_964519735.1 uncultured Taibaiella sp. | reverse complement strand
ATACCTTTACGTACAATATCAATGGAGGCAGTACGCAAACGGCGATGACAACGGGTAATAACACTTCTGTAGAACTCACGCAATCTCATACCACAGCAGGAACTTATGTTTATACCCTGCTCAGTATTGCAGATACGAAGGGTTGCCCGAGTTTGCTGCCCGCTGAGAACAGCGCTACCGTGACTGTGGTAGAGCCTTCCGGGTTGCCGGACCTGGAGCCGATCATCACGATGTTCTCTCCGAGTTTTACCAATACTACGCTCGCCAGGCCTTTCAACCTGAATTTGTATAATATTGGCAACGGTCCGACCATAGGAGCTATTTCGATATTTGTGGTAAAACCCACGTTGACGGGAAGTAGTATTAGTTTTAACCTGCCTGAGGGTTGGACGTTAAATGAACAAATAGCCTATTACGAATTGCAAACGACGACTGCCGTGATCAATGGCGGTGGCGCTGCGGCAGCCTTCAGTGGTACGGTGACTTTGAACCCTTCTGTGCCGCTGGGTACGAATACGCTACAAGTGTATTTGCCGCTGAATACAGGCGGGGACAATAATGATGACAATAATGCCAGCAATATAGAACTGAATAAAACGGCAGGCAACTAAGACGAGCAGGTCCGGATACGGTTAATATTGAGCATAAATTGAATAAGAGCGACAGTCTTTCCAGGCAGTTGCTCTTATTATTTACTTCCATTTTAGCTGGGCTGCTTATCCATTATTCCTTACTTTTGCATCTTAAAATTAAAAGATAATCATATTATATGTTACAGTTCCCCAATCAGACAGCATTTTACAAGGGTAAAGTGCGGGACGTCTATACTATAGCAGATCAATACCTGGCTATGGTAGTCAGTGACCGTATATCGGCATTTGATGTGGTATTGCCCCGTCCTATCCCCTTTAAAGGACAAGTACTCAACCAGATTGCCGCACGGTTCCTGGATGCGACACAGGATATCGTACCCAATTGGGTATTGGATGGCACCAGCCTGCCCAATGCTACGGTGGGGCTGAAATGCGATACCTATCCGGTAGAAATGGTGATCCGCGGCAACCTGACCGGGCATGCCTGGAGAACTTACCAAACAGGTGCACGTACTTTATGTGGCGTTGCCTTGCCGGAAGGCTTGAAGGAAAACGACTTTTTTCCGGAGCCTATCCTTACCCCAACCACTAAAGCCCATGAAGGGCACGATGAGGACATCTCCCGGGAGGAAATCATTGCCCAGGGTTTGGTGACGGAAGCGGAGTACGTCCTGCTGGAGCAATATACCCGTGCCTTATTCGAAAGAGGCCGCCAGATGGCTGGGGAAAGAGGCTTGATATTGGTAGATACTAAATATGAATTCGGAAAAATTGGAGATAAGATTTACCTGATCGATGAAATTCATACGCCGGACTCTTCCCGCTATTTTTATAAAGAAGGCTTTGAGGAGCGGCAGGCCGGGGGCGAACAGCAAAAACAACTATCCAAGGAATTTGTACGGGAATGGTTAATGGACAATGGATTCCAGGGAAAGGAAGGGCAGGAAATCCCGGAAATGACCGATGAAAAGATTGCAGAAATTTCTGATCGCTACATTGAGTTATACGAGCAGGTGACCGGCCTGCCGTTTGTGAAGCAGGAAATTACAGAAGCGGAGTTACAGGAGAAGATTGCGGCTATTGTCAGCAAATTATAAGTTATACCGGGGGCAGTGCTGCTTTGGGCGTCCTGCCTCCATAATTTATTCTTCACTTTAACCTTCTATAATGTCTATACGCATACTGATCACCGGCGGAACTTTTGATAAGGAATATGATATGTTGAACGGTACCCTGGATTTTGAAGAAACCCATGTGCCGGAAATGCTTAAACTCGGCAGGAGTACCCTGGACACCGAAATACGTACGGTAATGATGGTGGACAGCCTGGAAATGACTGCTGCCGACCGGGAGGTTATTTTGCACAATTGTACTACGGCGCCGGAAAACAAGATCCTGATCACCCATGGTACGGATACCATGGCAGAGACTGCCGCCTTCCTGGCCAAAGCCGACCTGGATAAGACTATTGTAATTACCGGCGCAATGATCCCTTACAAATTCGGCAGCTCGGATGGTTTTTTTAACCTGGGAGCAGCCCTGGCTTTCCTGCAGACCTTACCTGCAGGAGTGTATGTGGCCATGAATGGCCGTTATTATACCTGGGACAATGTCCGTAAAAATAAGAAAACAGGTTATTTTGAAGAATTGAGTTAGTGATGAAAGTAACTACCGATATACCCACTTTGGAGCGATTGGCTAAGGAGCGCAGTAAGGTGCATCGGGACTTTCTAAAGAAAGCCAATAAACCTAAAGTCATTGCCCGGCTTCCGGAGCTGCACCGAGAGGCATTTGAGCAGGTGGACTGCCTGGCCTGCGCGAATTGCTGCAAGAACTATTCTCCCCGTTTTAAGATGCCTGATATCAAACGGATTGCGCGGCATTTAAGGATGAAAGAAACGGATTTTATCGGGACCTACCTCCGGATGGATGAAGATGGGGATTATGTAGTCACCGCCCATCCCTGCCCCTTCCTGGGCGCGGACAATTATTGCAGTATTTATGAAGACCGCCCCCGCGATTGCCGCCGCTATCCTTATACGGATGAAGATGTCCTCGTCCGGCAACCCGGGCTTACCCTTAAAAATGCGGCTTCCTGTCCTGCCGTATTTCATGTCCTGGAGCAAATGCTGGCTTTGCCTTAACGCCAGGGTACTGTACGATAGAAAATGGTACGGGCCTTTCAAATGCCTTTTTTTTGTTTTACATTTGCTTCCTTTGA
>CAZFKK010000415.1:0-2824 GCA_964519735.1 uncultured Taibaiella sp. | reverse complement strand
GGCTTCAAGCAAAGTTTGCTGCAGCACTTCCGTAATTACCCCCGGTTCGGTAGTGACCTGGAAGTTTTCGGCATCAATCTCCAGGATGCGGTTCATCCGGCACATATCGAGCACGACACCTCCATATAAAGGCAAGGCTCCGCCACTAAGACCGGTTCCTGCTCCCCGCGGGGTAAGCGGGATCTGATTTTGGTTGCAATAGGATAGAATGTAGCTTACTTCCCCGGCAGTCTTTGGCTGCAGCACAATGTCGGGAAGGAAGCAGTAGTCTTCGGTTTCGTCTGATGCGCACCTTAACCGGTGCTCTTCGTTAGTTAATATTTGTTCCGCAGGTAAAAAGCTATGGAAATAGGCCAGGTCTCCGGCATCTATTTGTTTGTACAACGGAAGGGGGGAAGTCCTATTCGTATCCATTAAAGAAAGAATTCGTTAAAGCGTGCAGTATGCCCGCAAAATTAGGTTATTTGCGGCTAGCTTCAATTTGGATTTAAAGGAAGCATGTTCCCGCCTGGTTCATCTGATACAAATAAGATAAAAGGTGCCCGGCTCTGCTCTTCATGCTGTATCTTTGCAGCCGTTTTCAAGAATCTAATAATTATTATGCAATTTAACCCCTGGCATACCGTAAGCTATGGCGAGGCTTCCGGTGACCATGTAAATGGTATCATTGAAATTCCCAAAGGATCCCGCGCTAAATATGAACTGGATAAAGAGAGTGGCTTGCTGATGCTTGACCGTGTTTTGTACTCTTCAGTGTATTATCCTGCCAATTATGGATTTATTCCGCAGACCTATTGTGATGATGGCGATCCCCTGGATATCCTGATTCTTTCACAGATAGATATTCAGCCGTTATGCATTGTGCCTGCAAAAATTATCGGGGTAATGCGCATGTTGGATCAGGGTGAGGCGGACGACAAAATAATTGCGGTATGCCCTAATGATATGAGCGTTGCCCATATTAATGATATCTCTGAATTACCCGTCCATTTCCTGGAAGAAATACGACAGTTTTTTGAAGAATATAAAAAACTGGAACATAAAGTAGTAAAGATTGAAGAATTTCAGAATGCTCGTTTGGCTAAGAAGATCTTTCAACATGCCGTTAAAGATTATGAGACTAAGATCAAGCCCACATTGCCTTAGCGCAATATGCTGCCTGGATCTGACGGAAGAGCCGGTTTTCTTTAGCTAAAGAAAAGCCGGCCTTTTTCTTCGTACTTTAGCATTTTTTAATTTTTATTTTCATTACCGATATGCCTGATAAGAAACTTTTCCTGCTGGATGCCATGGCCCTGGTTTACCGGGCCTATTATGCATTGATCCGAAGCCCTATAATCACCAGCAAGGGGCGCAATACCAATGCCCAGTTTGGTTTTACCAATACTTTGTTCGACCTGATGCAAAAGGAGCAACCTACTCATATTGCTGTGGTTTGGGATACCCATGCTCCTACAGAAAGGCATACTGATTTCAGTGACTATAAGGCCAACAGGCAGGAGGCTCCGGAAGACCTGCTTGCGGCAATACCGGATATCAAGCGTATTATAGAAGCTTTTAATGTGCCTTGCCTGGAGTCCGATGGATATGAAGCCGATGATATTATCGGCGCTTTGGCCCTGGAGGCAGCAGAAAAGGGATATACTGTTTATATGGTTACCCCGGATAAAGATTATGGCCAGATCGTCCGGGAAAATATTTATATTTATAAACCCGGCTATAAAGGCGGCACTTTTGAAATTTTAGGCGCGGCAGAGGTTTGCGAGCGATGGGGGATCAACAATGTACACCAGGTTATTGATATGCTCGGCCTAATGGGGGATGCCGTGGATAACATACCGGGTATTCCCGGCATAGGAGAGAAAACTGCTGCAAAATTGCTGGCAGAATATGGCAGCCTGGAAAATATACTGGACAATGCAGAGCATATCAAAGGGGCGTTGGGCGAGAAGATCAGGAAGGGCAGGGAGAGTGCTATCCTATCCAAAAAATTGGCTACCATCATCACCAATGTTCCGGTAACTTTTCATGAAGAGGATTTCCGGATGAAGGAATGGAACCATGAAGCACTTAATGCCGTATTTAATGATCTTGAATTCAGAACATTGGCCAAAAGGGTTTTGGGTAATGCGACTACTCCTTCTGCGCCTGCAGAGAGAGGAGCTAAAGACCTCTTTGGAAATGCAATTGTTGAAAAAAATAACACTACAGCGAAGCCAAGAGCTCCGGATCTGTTTTCGGAGATGGCGCATTTTAAAACCCTGAGCCAGACGGAGCATAATTACCATTTGGTACAGTCTGAGGAGGAATGGGCACAGTTTATGCAGGCTGCTTTACAGGAAAAAGAAATTTGTTTTGATACGGAGACTACAGGAACAGACGCCATGAGGGCAGAGCTGGTGGGCTTAAGCTTTTCCTGGAAAGCAGGGGAAGCCTGGTACATTCCCTGCAGTGATGATGCGGTTGAAGTAAAAGAATTGTTACAACGGCTGCAACCTTTATGGGATAAAGAAGAGGTGTTGTGGATAGGACAAAATGTGAAATATGACCTGTTGATGCTTAAGAATTATGGTTTTAGCTGGAAAGGCCCTCATTTTGATACTATGCTGGCACACTATGTAATTGAGCCGGAGGGTAAAAGAGGGATGGATCTACTGAGCCGGAAATACCTGCAGTATGATCCGGTAAGTATAGAAACGCTGATAGGCAAGAAAGGAAAAGGGCAGGGGAATATGCGCGATGTCTCCCTGGACAAAATTAAAGAATATGCCGGTGAGGATGCAGATATTACCTTACAATTGAAAGGTGTTCTGGAACCACTGAT
>CAZFKK010000414.1:0-2831 GCA_964519735.1 uncultured Taibaiella sp. | reverse complement strand
ACGGGACTTATAAAAATGAACAGGTACAGCTAGGGACTTATTATTACCAGGTGATGATAAGCCAACCCGATGGAACCAAAAAAATGATGAAAGGTGATGTTACTTTGATGCGCTAGGCCAGGGAAGCAGGAGGAAAGATAGTGTTACACTTAGCTGAGCCCCGGTATACCGGACAGTACCTCGGCTTTAGTCTTTTTTAAGAATATTAGGATGTATGAAACATAATTTGATCAATCTGAAAGTGCCGGGACTACTCTTTCTTTTGTTGCTAGGGCAACCATTGTTGTCTCCGGGCCAGATCATTACCACTATAGCCGGTACAGGACAGGCAGGCTATAACGGCGATGAAGGCTCTGCAAAAGCGATGCAGTTAAATACACCCTTTATTAATGTGGACAAGGCCGGCAACGTTTATATAGGGGACCGGAAAAACAACAGGGTTCGGCGGGTGGATGCCGGGAGTCAGAAAATGACGACTATTGCAGGAAACGGGATACTGTCTTCTACAGGAGATGGCGGACCGGCTGTTCAGGCTTCCATGGACCCGGCTTGTGTAGCCCTTGACCCGGATGGGAATCTTTTTATTAGTGATTATAAGTACAACAGGATTCGTAAGGTTGATAAGACTACCGGGATCATCAGCACCATTGCAGGTACCGGCACGCTTGGATCTACAGGAGATGGTGGTCCGGCTGTTGCGGCAAGAATTTACCCGGTATCGGGCATGGCTTTTGACCGGGGAGGAAATTTGTATTTTTCAGAAGCGGATGGCCATAAGGTCAGGCGAGTTGATAAGAACACCGGAATCATTACCACAGTAGCCGGTTACATCGCATTCGGCTCTTTTTCCGGTGACGGCGGCCCGGCTACTGCGGCCGGCTTGAACAAGCCGGGTGCCCTGGCTTTTGATTCTAAAAATAATATGTACCTCTGTGATGGGGTGAACCGGAGGATCAGGAAGGTGGATGCGCAGACCGGTATGATCTCGACTTATGCCGGAACGGGCGGCTCTTCCTGGACCGGGGATGGCAGTCGGGCTGATGTTACCTCACTGGCACAACCCTATGGTCTGGTGATAGATCCCGGGGACAATGTGTATATTAGCCTGGGGGCTCTTACGAACCGGGTGATCAAAATGGACGCCCTGACCCGTACTGTGACCACGGTAGCCTGCCGGAACGGTTATTCCGGATATGCCGGGGATAATGGCCCGGCTTTAGATGCCGAATGTAATAACCCCTATACTTTAAGTATGGATGCTAAGGGTAATTTATATATAGGAGATCTGGATAATCATGCGGTCAGGAAGATCTTTTTCCAGGCTGATTGCGCGATTATTGCCAAGGGAAAAATTATAAGTACTGCCGGGTATTCCTTTTGTAATACAGGCAATACGACTTTGTCCCTGAAAGGCCTTGTAGCCACTACAGCTCTTAAGTATGAATGGCAGTCTTCAGCAGATAGTATTAACTGGAATTTTGAAACGGATGCGGCGACGGTAACATTGAGTTTGAATACAACCACCCGTTACAGGTGTATCCTGAGTTGTGCCTCAGGAGGTCTTAAAGATACGACTTCGGTGATGACCATTTTTGTGGGATATCCGGTAGATACGGTTCAGAATTTATCCTTATGCCGGATGGTGCTCCCCCTGGTTTGGAATGGTGTCGTCGTGTCGGATGCAGGCGATGCTGTCGCACATTTTGCTACGACAAGCAGCAGGGGATGTGACAGCCTGGTTACGTTAAATCTGCAGGTCACGGATATCGATTCCGTTACCCAACAGCTTACCTTTTGCAGGAACCAGCTCCCTGTGGCCTGGCAGGGCATTTATATTCCGGAAGATGCTGTTTCTGATGCAGTTTATGATTATTATGTATTTAACCGGAGCCCGGACTGCGATAGTATAGTTACGTTGAACCTCACCATAACCGAATGTCCCGGCACTGTTATCGAGACATCCCATAAGAAGGAGCGAAATTTTCATTTTTATCCGAATCCCAGCAAGGGCGTTTTTACTATTGAATGGCTGACAGACACTGAATATGTTAACCTGAGGGTTACGGATATTACCGGACAGGTCATTCTGAAGCAAACATTTCAGTCGCGCAAAGGTGATCAACAGCAAATCAGGATGCCCTCTGTAGCATCTGGAAGTTATGTTTTGAATATCAATGATGCCTCGGTTCTGTTGGTTATCCGGAATAGCGCAGGCGAATAGCCCTGGTTGACCCGGGTAATTTGTTTTCTAAAATTTTTCCGGTAGGATGTATCCTGCTAATCATGAAATCAGAATGACCTTTCATGGATTAGGTGAATACCCGGATAGCAGAGATCGGTACTTTTGATTTCAAGTGCAGATCATTTCAGGTGCACGGATGCTCCACCGGCAATTGGGGTGTACTTAAAGAAATCCGGAGTTTCAAAATAAGAATGTTTAGATACTCTAGTGCTTAATTCTAAAATTTAAATAAAAATGAACAGAAGTAGACTTTATTCAAAAACCGTTTTTTTGACCTTGCTCCTTGCTTTGATCCTGAAGCAGGCGGAGGCACAAAGTTTGGACCCCGTGAAAACACCGGGCGCGCAGGGTACGGTAACCTTTTTCTACAATAATGATACGGTAACTTATGAAACGGTACGAGCCCTGGATGGTAATATCTGGTCTTTACGTAATCTCGGCGCTCCCAAAATAGCACAGAATATTATGGATAAAAGTGCATTTGGACATTGTTTTCAGTGGGGAAGGTGGGATGATGGCCATCAATTATCTTCTACTAAATACAGTATAGTACCCAGTCCGAATAACCCTGCCGGAATCACACCGGAGA
>CAZFKK010000413.1:0-2833 GCA_964519735.1 uncultured Taibaiella sp. | reverse complement strand
AGGGCTACCAGATTCCAAATGAACAATTATGTTGTAGGTACCCACAGGAAATTCATCTATAGGGATTACCATGCGTTCCTCGCCCGCTGTTCTATTTACCGATTGAGTCCTATAGATCACCCGCCCCAAAATATCGGTCACCTGTAACTGTGTTGTTCCAGGTTCTTCAATGTTAAGGCTTACTGTCACCTTACTTGTAGCAGGATTCGGGTATACCAGCACCTTCTCTTTACCGGCCCTGTCAGGAATAGTCGTCGCTCCTGATGAAGCCGTACTGCTACCATTAACGTAATCAAACTTCGACCCGTTCTTCTTCCAAATAATGGTATAAACTTTCAATTTATTTTTATTCCATTTAGGATCCGTAATAGTGTAAGTAAAGCTTTTATCATATTCTTGGCCAGCCTTAATATTACCTAAAGCCAAACGTTCTCCAAACGTGAACTGAGGTATAGAAGCCCTGAGCACAGCTTTATGAGGCTCCTTACCATCCCCCTGACCATTCTGAAAGTTAAGAGCGTCATCTTCTACCAGGTAGGCCACCATTAAATAATCCCCTTCCGTGTCTTTCCAAAATTTCGCTTTGGCATCCACCGTTATTACATTGCCTGAGATGGCATAGGTTGCCGCAGCACTTGCGGCCGGAGCTTTGGCCGCAAATTCAGCAATGGATTGACTCAAGCCTTGCACTGAAGCTGCCGGATCCTTACCGTTCACATGAAATGTGGGTGTACCCGAAAACCGGAAGGCCATAGAAAGATCAACTGATGTGGCATTGACAAAATCAGCGTTCCCCATACTTCCCTCTCCAACGTATAAGGAAAGAAAAAGGAAATCGTCTTTAATATCCACATTACCGCCCAGTTGATTGGGCATTTCCCAGCCCCAGCCGCCACAAAGGCCACAGGTAGTAGCGCTGATTTTAGTGCATAGCGCTATGGACCTTTCCTCCGGAACCTGTGCCTGAACATGGCTAATCAACAAGCTGGTTGCGAGTAATATAATTACGCTATTCATCTTTTTCATCTTTTTCATTGTTTAGATTTTTATAATAAACTAATCATTAAATAAATTAAAAATTGATCATCTTTGAATAGCAAGTCGCCCCACAGACTTTAACAGGCCAGCTTCGGTTTCGACCCAATACATGCCTGGGCTAAGTGTTGTCACTTCTAATTCTAATAGAGGAGTTAGCTCCGGGTCTACCCTACCGTAATTCCTGCTTAATAGGGCCCTGCCTGTTAAATCCCTAACCCACACTTGCGCTTCCACAACCTTTTGACCGCTTATGGGGATCCTAACATGGTCAGACGCAGGATTCGGGTACAATTGCAATGGCTGAATCGTTGTCACATCGTTTAAGGTAGAGGGGACACCTGCCTTCACCGTAATCTCATTACAATCCAGGTTATTGACGGAATCCGGATCAAGGTAAGACACGCTTATTGGACTTCCACCCATTGTAATCTGTACACTTGGATTATCGTACAGGTACACACATATATCCGTTGTAATCGTAGCATCCGGGGCTGCAAAGGTCATTCCTGCATCAACAATAGTCATGGTTTGTCCTTCACCGAGCGCCTGTTCCAGGCTTACCAAGTGTACCTTGCCATCCGGTAAATAAATGAATAAGGAATCTCCGTAGATCAACGCGTCCGGACCGTTATTCTTCAGATCAACCTTCAGCGAAACCTGCTCTCCACCTTCAAATACGCCATCTGAAGCTGGTGATACCAAAACGACTTCCATATTCACAGATCGTTGCTGGGCTTGGGTTCTCGCCCCCAATGTCATAAAAGCGGCCAGTGCCGGGATAAGTAATGTTGCTTTGCTCATGTTTGTTGATTTAATTTTTATACATTATTGATAATTCCCTATGGTAACACAATTATTTACTGTTTATCGGATCAGCGTAAGATCTCCATGATAACTTTCCCGATGTTGACCTCTTAATACCACCTCAATTTTATAAACATAAACGCCGAAAGGCTGCAGCTCCCCATTGAACTGTCCATCCCAACCATTACCTTCCGGGCTCGTAGTTTCAAAGACTAATTGTCCCCAGCGGTTATAGACCTGTAGTTTGAATTCGGTGATACTATGGGATAGCCATTTTCGTGGAAAAAAATAATCATTCACCCCATCACCGTTTGGCGTAAATGCATTCGGGATATCCAGGTAGCAATCTTTGAGTACTACTATCGTTTCTGTTGTCCTGCAGTCATGATCGGAATTTACCGTAAGCTGAAATAAACCAGGATATCTCACCACGATGGTGGGTGTAGTAGCCCCGGTATTCCAAAGGTACCGGTATCCCGGAGGTTGATACTGCACTTCCGATAACGTAAGTGGCGCGCCGTTCCAACACAGGACGGTATCCGGCCCGAGATCAACATAGGGTGCAGGGAATACATGAACGGTATCCGTGTCCATCTCGTCAGGGCATGCGCGGAAAATCCCTTTAAGTTGTATGCTCATTACCCCCGCAGTGTCATAAGTCCATTGCACCGGTTCCTGTTGCGTACGCAGCCATCCCTCATCTCCAAAATTCCAGTACAAATCAACCATCGTATAATCCGTCCTGGCTGTAAAGAGCAAAGGTTCTCCTACGCATACACTGTCCCTGTTTGAGGCAAAAGCCAGCGAAAACGGAGCATCTACAGTGACATGACGCCTCATTGTATCCTGACAAATGGCTCCTGCCCCAGCTAACAACACCTCGTATCTTCCTGGTTCTGTATAAACGTGCAACGGGTTTATCAACCCGGAATACTGTCCATCCCCGAAAGACCATTTGTAATCCCGGTAATGATGATCAGAAGTATTGTGA